>NZ_JBWKIF010000015.1:0-237666 GCF_056432865.1 Streptomyces sp. NPDC044921 | reverse complement strand
CGCTACGAAAAGACCGCCGCCATCTACCTGGCCGGACTCCACATCGCGGGCATCTTCCTCTGGTCCGCCCGGTGATCCAAACGAAACTGCCTAGGGCCTGCGCCCGGTCGCCGAGGCGAAACCGAGCCAGGTGTGGCGGTTGTTCCACCAGCACCAGCCGACCTTCGGCGCGTCGCGGCGCTCGCGGCCGTCCCGTCCGGTGCCGTTGCTGATCCAGATCGCCGGGGTGCGGGCGTCCAGCGTGCCGTCGGGCTTGCGCAGCCGGGAGCCGATGGTCATGAAGCAGCGGTTGCGCTCCAGGGCCTCGGGCTGCTGGAGCAGCCAGTGGATGCCTTCGGTGAGCACGAGCGGGGTGCGGTCCTCCCCGGTGAGCGCCGGCAGGGCCTCGTCGGGGCTCCAGTTGGCCATGCTGTCGCCGCGGTCGACGCCGGTGACGACGTAGAGCGGGGCGTCGGGCAGCTCGACGCCGCAGGGCGCGAACCCGTCGACGTCCGGCATGTCGACGACGACGAAGCCCGGCTTTCCGTCCCGGCGCAGCAGCGGCGCGAGGGCGGAGGCGGGGGCCCGGTCGGGGTGCACGGCCAGCAGGGCACCGTCCCCCTCGGCCGCGGCGGCGAAGGCCCGGACCTCGTCGGCGGAGAGCCCGGCGATCCCGTGCACTCCCAGCTCGATCAGCCGCTCGGCCTGTGCGGTCAGGCCCGGCAGCGCGGGCAGGACGGTGGACGGGTCGGGCAAGGTCTCGGGCACAATGCTCCCTCGGTCGGCGACGGACGAACTCCTGGGCAACGAACCGGCGTTGCGGGGTGTTCCCGTCCGGGGTGACGGCACCGCCGGCGGCCGTCGCGCCGGGGCTGCGTTCACTCGGGCAGCGGCCGGTCGTCCACCACGTGCTTCATGACGAGCGTGGAGTTCAGCCGCTGGACGCCGGGCAGCCGGGCGAGCCGCTGGTCGTAGAGCTGCTGGAAGGCGGCCAGGTCGGTGGTGGCCACGCGCAGCAGGTAGTCGGGGTCGCCGAACAGGCGCTGGGCCTGCAGCACGTGCGGGACGGCCGCCACGCCCTCCTCGAACGCCGAGACGGTGTCGGCGTCCTCCCAGCGCAGGGTGACGAAGACGAGGGCCTCGAAGTTCAGGCCCACGGCGGCCGGGTCCACCACCGCGCGGTACCCGCGGATCGCGCCCTCGCGTTCGAGGTCGCGCAGCCTGCGGTGGCACGGCGAGACGCTCAGCCGCACCCGGGCGGCCAGCTCCGTGACGGTGAGGCGGCCGTCCCGCTGCAGCTCGGTCAGAATTTTCCGGTCGAGGGCATCCATGGCGAAGATTCTGCCCCAGATGCCGCGACCCTGGAGTAAAGAAGGGAACACCTTCGCCCCGATCCGTCCTAGCCTTCCCCTCGCACCACGGCACGTGAGAGGGATCGGATCGCTTCATGGACACGACGACGCTGGCGGCCTTCCTGGCCATGGACCTGCTGCTGGTGTTCACGCCCGGGGCGGACTGGGCCTTCGCGATCACGGCGGGTCTCAGGCACCGGTCGGTCGTGCCGGCGGTCGCCGGGCTGATCGCCGGTTACGCGGGATACACGCTGCTCGCCGTGGCGGGCCTGGTGGTGGTCGTGGCGAGCTCGGCGACCCTGCTCACCGCGCTGACGGTCGCGGGGGCCGGCTACCTGGTGTGGCTCGGGTGCGACGCGCTGCGGCATCCGGCCGCGCCGACGGCCGCGGGGGCCGGGGCGCAGGCCGCGGGGGCGGAGGGCTCCTCCCGGTTGCGGGTCATGCTCAAGGGCGCCGGGACCAGCGGGCTGAACCCGAAGGCGCTGCTGCTGTACTTCTCGCTGTTCCCGCAGTTCATCGACCCCGCGGGCGGCTGGCCGGTCGCCACGCAGACCGGACTGCTCGGGGCCCTGCACATGACCGCCTGCGCGGTCGTCTACCTCGCGGTCGGGGTCATGGCCCGCACGGTGCTGAGGACCCGGCCCACCGTGGCCCGGGCGGTCACCCGGGCCTCCGGCGTGCTGATGATCGTCATCGGCGCCCTCCTGCTGGCGGAGCGCCTGGGAGGCTGACGGCCCGTCTCGGGCCGGGCGGGGCCTCGGGCCGGACGGGGCCTCGGGGTAGGCGGCGCGACCGCCGCCGTCACGGCACCTCCGGTCCGCGGAACTCGCCCATCGCGTCGACGAGCCACCGCCCGAGGTGGTCGGCGAACGAGGAGCGCGGGAACAGGCGGTAGGCCGGCCGGTCGTCGACCTGCCAGAGCAGCACGGCGACGGGGCCGACCGCGGTCGACACCGCCCGGCCGGGTCCGAAGGCCCGCGGGTGCAGGTCCAGCGAACAGCCCTTCTCCAGCACCTGCCGGGCGGAGGGGCCGCTCAGCTCCAGGGTGGTGCGGTGCGCGGAGACGTCGACCACCGACCCGGGGTCCGGCCCGAGCGCCTGCCGCAGCTCGGCGGTCAGGGCCGCCCCGTCGGCATCGGACAGCACCAGCCACTCGTCGGGGCCGAGCCAGAACAGGGTGTGGCGCCCGGACGCGGAGGTGTGGCCGCAGTGGTCCGGGAGCCGTGCGCCCAGGGTCTTCGCCAGTCGCTCGGCGGCCTCGGAGGCGGGGTCGACGCGCAGGTTCACCATGGTGCGGAAGGGCAGTTCGGCCAGCGTGACGCCCCGGGGTCCGGTGACGGCGGCGGCGCGCATCCGCTCCGCCAGGTGCGCCAGGGGGCTCACCCGCGCGCCGGTCGTGGGTTCAGCCATCGCGCTTGGTCCCTTCCGGGTCGTAGAGGACGCAGTCGGTCACCTCGACGGGCACCAGGTCCCCGCCCACCGGGGCGAGCAGGGTCTGGCCGATCCGGGACCGCCCGCCGGCGACGAGCGCGAGGGCGAAGGGACGGCCGAGGGCCTGGCTGTGGTAGCTGGAGGTGACGTGTCCGAGCATCGGCACGGGCACCGTCTCCAGGGAGACGTCCGGGGCCACGAGCTGGGTGCCCTCGGGCAGCCGGGTCGTACGGTCCTCCGGCAGCAGGCCGACCAGGTGCTTGCGGTCGGTACGGGCGGTGTCGGCGCGGGAGAAGGAGCGTCTGCCGATGAACTCCTTCCGCTGCGACACCACCCAGGACATGCCCGCGTCCTGCGGGGTGACCGTGCCGTCGGTGTCCTGCCCGACGATGATGTAGCCCTTCTCCGCGCGCAGCACGTGCATGGCCTCGGTGCCGTAGGGGGTGATGCCGTACGGCCGCCCGGCCTCGTGCACCCGCTCCCAGACGGCCCGGCCGTACCAGGCGGGGACGTTGATCTCGTAGGCGAGTTCGCCGGAGAAGGAGATCCGGCAGACGCGGGCCGGGACGCCGCAGGCCAGGGTGGTCTCGCGAGAGGTCATGAAGGGGAACGCCTCGGGCGACAGGTCCGCCTCCGGTGCGAGCGGGGCGAGGACCCGGCGCGAGAGCGGGCCCACCACCGCGATCGTCGCCCACTGCTCGGTCACCGAGGTGCAGTACACGTCGAGGTGGGGCCACTCGGTCTGCAGCCACTCCTCCAGCCAGTCCAGGACCGCGGCGGCGTTGCCGGTGGTGGTGGTCGTGAAGTAGCGGTTCTCGTCCAGGCGCAGGGTCACCCCGTCGTCGAAGATCATGCCGTCCGGCTTGCACATCACGCCGTAGCGGGCCGTGCCGGGCCTGAGCTTCTTGAAGGCGTTGGTGTAGACGCGGTCGAGGAACTCGCCCGCGTCCGCGCCCCGGATCTCGATCTTGCCGAGGGTGGAGGCGTCCATGAACGCCACGCCCTCGCGGGCCGCGCGGCACTCCCGGGCCACGGCCGCGCCCATGTCCTCGCCGGGCCGGGGATAGCAGCGGGGGCGTTTCCACTGCCCCACGTCCTCGAACACCGCGCCGTGCGCGACGTGCCAGGCGTGCAGGGGGGTCGTGCGCTCCGGGTCGAGCAGTTCGCCGCGGTCCCGTCCGGCCAGCGCGGCGAAGGCGACCGGTGTGTACGGCGCCCGGTGGGCCGTGGTACCGATCTCGCCGGGGGAACCGCCGAGGACCCCGGCGATCACACCGATGGCGTTGACGCCGGACGTCCTGCCCTGGTCGTTGGCGGTGCCGAGGGAGGTGTAGCGCTTGACGTGCTCGACACCGCGCATGCCGGTGCCGGTGGACCGCCGCACGTCGGCGACCGTGACGTCCCGCTGGAGGTCGACGAAGTGCGTGTCCCACCCGTCGTCGGTGCCGGGGACGAGCCACAGGGCGCGGGCCGGTGCGCCGCGCGGGGCGGCGGCGGGCGGCTGCGGTACGGGCACCGGGAAGCCGGCCTCCGTCGCGGCCAGGGCCCCGGCCCGCGCTCCTTCGGCCAGGCAGCCGTCCAGGTCGTGGGTGCCGTTGGCCGCGCCCACGATCCGCTGGCCCCTTACGGCCCCGTCGGGGACGAAGGCGACCCGGTCCTCGTCCCAGCGCAGCCGGCCCTGCCGCTGGCTGTGCAGGTGCACCACCGGGCTCCAGCCACCGCAGACGGCGAGCAGGTCGCAGTCGAACGACTCGGCGGGACCGGTGGGCCGGCCGTCCGGGTCGATCGCGCGCACCGTGGCCGCGGTGATCCGTGACCCGCCCGCCGTGCCGACGACCGCGCTCGCCGTGCGGACCCGCGTGCCGGTCGCGGCGGCGACCTCGGCGGCCCGCGCGGAGCGTTCGGCACGGGCGTCGACGACCACCGCCACGGCGACGCCCGCGGCGTGCAGGTCCGCGACGGTGTCGTACGCGCTGTCGTCGGTGGTGCTCACCACCGCCCGCGTACCCGCCGCGACCCCGTAGCGGCCGAGGTACGTGCGGACGGCGCCGGCGAGCATCACCCCGGGCCGGTCGTTGCCGGCGAAGACCAGCGGCCGCTCGTGCGCGCCGGTCGCCAGCACCACCCGGCGCGCCCGGATGTGCCACAGCCGCTGGCGGGAGACGCCGTCGGGGGCGGCCGGCCCGAGATGGTCGGTGCGCCGCTGGAGGGCCAGCACGTAGTTGTCGTCGTACGAGCCGAAGGCCGTGGTGCGCGGCAGGACGAGCGCCTCGTCGGCGGCGTCGAGCGCGGCGCGCAGCCCGGCTACCCGGTCGAGGCCGCCGGACAGCAGCGAACCGCCGGGCTCCGGCTGCTCGTCGAGGAGGAGCACGCGGGCCCCGGAACCGGCGGCGGTGGCGGCGGCCGCCAGCCCGGCCGGTCCCGCCCCGACGACGAGGACGTCGGTGTGGACGTACTTCTTGTCGTAGACGGCCGGGTCGGGGTCCGGGTCGAGCCGGCCCCGGCCGGAGAGGGTGGTGGCGGACAGGCCGTCGTACAGCTCCACCGTGGTCGCCGGGAGCATGCTCTCCGCGCACGGGCCGTCGATCCGCAGCAGGGCGTTGGGTTCCTCGACGCCCGCGGCGACGATGCCGCGCGGACGCCCCCGGTAGAGGGAGGGGGCGACCTCGACGAGTCCGTGGGCGAGCAGGGCGGAGGCGACGGTGTCGCCGGGGTGGCCGGTGAGCTCCCGTCCGTCGACGGTGAAGCGCAGCACGGTGGTGCGGTCGATCCGCCCGCCCCGCGGGAGCCGGAAGCGCTGGTCGGTCATCGGGTCGCTCCGGGACGGGGCTCGTCGGGCCGGTACGAGGCCAGCACCTGGTGGGTGGCGGTGTCGCGCAGGACGTTGAACCAGCGGCGGCAGCCGGTGCCGTGCATCCAGCGCTCGGCGAACTCGCCCTTGGGGTTGTCGCGGTAGAAGACGTAGGCGGCCCACTCCTCGTCGGTGAGGTCGGCGGGACGTTCCGGGTGGGGCACGTGGGCCTGTCCGCCGTAGTGGAACTCGGTCTCGTCCCGCGGGCCGCACCACGGGCAGGGGATCAGCAGCACGGTGGTGTCCTCCTCAGTGGGCCACGGCCGCCGCGCCGTGTTCGTCGATCAGGGCGCCCGTCGTGAAGCGTTCGAGGGCGAAGGGCGCGTTCAGCGGATGCGGCTCGCCGGTGGCCAGGGTGTGGGCGAAGGTCCAGCCGGCCGCCGGGGTGGCCTTGAAACCGCCGGTGCCCCAGCCGCAGTTGACGTAGAGGCCCGGCACGGGCGTGCGGCCGATGATCGGGGAGGCGTCCGGGGTGACGTCGACGATGCCGCCCCAGGTGCGCAGCACGTGGGCGCGGGCGAACACCGGGAACAGCTCGACGGCGGCGGCCATCTGCCGTTCGATCACGTGGAACGAGCCGCGCTGCCCGTACCCGTTGTAGGCGTCGACGCCCGCGCCCATCACCAGCTCGCCCTTGTGCGCCTGGGAGACGTAGACGTGCACGTGGCTGGACATGACGACGGTGGGGTGCACCGGCTCGTGCAGCTCCGAGACGAGCGCCTGGAGCGGGTGGGACTGCACGGGCAGCCGGACGCCCGCCCGTTCGGCCAGGACGCTGCTGTGCCCGGCCGCGGCGAGGCCGACCCGCCCGGCGTGGATGCGGCCGCGGTCGGTCTCGACGCCGACGACCCGGTCGCCGTCCTTGAGGAAGCCGGTGACCTCGCAGCCCTGGATCAGGTCCACGCCCAGGGCGTCGGCGGCGCGGGCCAGCGCCCAGGCGACGTGGTCGTGCTTGGCGATGCCCGCCCGGGGCTGGAAGGTGGCGCCGAGGACCGGGTAGCGGGTGCGGGGCGAGACGTTGAGGATGGGGCAGACCTCGGCGGCCTGATCCGGCTCCAGCCACTCGGCGTCGACGCCGTTGAGCCGGTTGGCGCCCACGCGGCGCACGCCCTCGCGGACGTCCTGGAGGGTGTGGGCGAGGTTGAGGACGCCGCGCTGGCTGAACAGGAAGTCGTAGTCGAGCTCCTCGGGGAGCCGTTCCCACAGCTTCAGCGCGTGCTCGTAGAGGGCCGCGCTCTCGTCCCGGAGGTAGTTGGAGCGGATGATCGTGGTGTTGCGGGCCATGTTGCCGCCGGCCAGCCAGCCCCTCTCCAGCACGGCGACGTTCGTGATGCCGTGGTTCCTGGCCAGGTAGTAGGCGGTGGCCAGACCGTGGCCGCCCCCGCCGACCACGACGACGTCGTAGGAGGAGCGCGGTTCGGGGTTGCGCCAGAGGAAGTCGGGGTGCTCGGGCGGGGGGCGGTCGGTCATGCCGGGTCTCCGTCCTGGTGGCGGGGAAGGGCGGCGACCACCTGCCGGTGAGCGGCCGGGACAGCCCTGGGCGGCCGGGGGCCGTACGGCGCGGCGTCGCGGTCGAGGTGAGGCCGACGGGCCGCTCGCGTCGCCTCGTGGGGGGCAGCGGCACGGGTCACGGGACGCGGGCGCCGTACGCGGGCGCCATGGCGCTGCGGCGACGGTCCGGGGGCGAGTGCGGTGGGCGGGGCGGCGCGGGTGCGGGTCGAGGGCTGGCTGCCATGGGCACCGTCCTGGTGGCCGACTGATGCGCGACTGATATATCAGATGTGCGGTACGGTATGGTAGCCCGCCGGACAGGTCAAGGGGGCCTTCATGCAGCAAGGGGCGACCGGGCCCGGTGGCGGCGCACCCGGGGGCGGGGAGCCGTCCCTCGCCGAACGCGCCTACCGCGCCGTCCGCGACCGGCTCGTCATGCTGGAGATCCGCCCGGGCGAGCCCCTCCACGAGGAGCAGCTGGCCCAGTCCCTCGGCGTCGGCCGCACGCCGGTGCGCGAGGCGCTCAAGCGGCTCCAGTACGAGCGGCTGATCACGACCTACCCCCGGCGCGGCACCTTCGCCACCGAGGTCAACATCACGGACCTGGCGCACATCTGCGAAGTCCGCCTGGAGCTGGAGCCGCTGGCCGCCGCCCGGGCGGCGCGCCGGGCCACGGCCGCCGACCGGACGGCCCTGACGGCGCTGCGGCAGGAGCTCGCCCGTGCGGCTCCCGGCCGGCAGGACGCCGAGCTCATGCACCTCGACCTCCAGGTGCACCGCGCGATCTACGCGGCGGCGCACAACCCCTACCTGGAGGACACCCTCGTCCGCCACGACAACCTCGCCACCCGCATCTGGTGCCTGTTCCTCGACCGCCTGTCCGACATGGCCGGTCACGTGGAGGAGCACGGGCCGCTGATCGAGGCGGTCGTCGCGGGCGAGCCGGAACGGGCGGCGCGGCTGGCCCGGGGGCACGTCGAGCGGTTCGAACGGGCGATCCGCGCGGTCATCTGAGCCGTCCCCGCTGGTCACCGGCGTCCGATCCGGCAGACGCGCCTCGCGCGCCCGGGAGCGGGACAATCGGGACAGGACAGGGTCAGCAGCCGAAAGCGTCGGATCCGGAGGCACCGTGGAGGGACGCGTACCGGAGGACCTGGCGGTGGTCGTCGACGCCGGCGGGGCGGTGCTGGTGTGGAGCGACGGGGCGCGCCGCCTGCTCGGGCACCCGTCCGCCGAGGTCGTGGGCAGGCCGGTCACCGAGCTGCTGGCCGCGGCCCTCCCCCCGTCCACGCGCCGGCACGTGGCCGACGGGCAGCGGTGGTCCGGCGAGGTCGCGCTGCGGCACCGCGACGGCGACCGGGTCGTGGTGCGGCTGCAGGGGACGCCGCTGCTGGACGCGGACGGCGGGCGGCTGTGGCTGGTGACCGGCAGCGCCCCGGCGCACCTGGCCGCACGGACCGGGCACCGGCCCACGGCCCTGTGGGACCTCACGCTCTCCCAGCTTCCCGTACCCGTGGCGGTCTACGACCTGCGGGCGCGGCTCGTCGCCGCCAACGAGATGATGACGCAGGTGATGGGCCGGACCGAGCAGGAGATGCAGGGCCTCACCCTGTGGGAGATCCAGCCCAGCCCGCCCTTCGACGAGTACGACCGGCTCCAGCGGGAGGTGCTGCGCACCGGCGAGATGATCTTCTACGAGGAGCACGGCCAGGCCCCGGGCGAGACCGGGCCGCACGCCTGGTCGATGTTCCTGTCGCCGCTGAGGGACGAGACGGGCGCCGTGCGGGGGATGTGCGCGACCGTGTTCGACACCACGGAGCAGTACTGGGCCCGCCGTCGGCTGGCGGTGCTCAACGAGGCGAGCCTGCGGATCGGGACCACCCTGGACGTCACCCGGACGGCCGAGGAGCTGGCCGAGGTCGCCGTCGGCGGGTTCGCGGACTTCGTCACCGTGGACCTGCTGGAGTCCGTCGCGCTGGGAGCGGAGCCGGCCCCGCTCCCGCCGGACACGCCGGTCACCGTGCGGCGCACCGCGCAGCGGTCGGTGCTCCCGGGCTGCCCGGAGTCGGTGGTCGCCGCCGGCGAGACGACCCACTACCCGGTGGGGACGCTGCCGCTGCGGACGCTGGCCGCGGGCCGGGCCACCCGGCACCGGCCGGGCGACCCGGAACTGCGCCGGTGGCTCAGGACGTCCCCGGCCCGTGCGGAGTCCATGGCCCGGCACATGATCCACTCGGTGCTGATGGTGCCGCTGCGCGCCCGGGGCGTGACCCTGGGCCTGGTGCACTTCCTGCGGCACCGCACGCCGGAGCCGTTCAGCGAGGACGACCTGCTCCTCGCGGAGGAGATGGTCGCCCGTGCGGCGGTGAGCGTGGACAACGCCCGCCGCTACACCCGCGAACGGCGCACGGCGCTGGCGCTGCAGCGCAGCCTGCTGCCCGAGCGGCCGCCGCGGCTGGCGGCGCTGGAGGTCGCCTACCGCTATCTGCCGTCCGGCTCCGGGCCGCCGCAGGCCGCACCGGGAGCGGACATCGGAGGGGACTGGTTCGACGTCATCCCGCTCTCCGGCGCCCGGGTCGCCCTGGTGGTGGGCGACGTGGTGGGCCACGGCATCCAGGCGTCGGCGACGATGGGCCGGCTGCGCACGGCCGTGCGCACACTCGCGGACGTGGACCTCGCCCCCGACGAACTGCTCACGCAGCTCGACGACCTCGTCATCCGGCTCGACCGGGAGGAGGGCCCGGAGGCGCGCGGGGACGAGGAGGCGTCGGGCCAGATCGGCGCCACCTGCCTGTACGCGGTGTACGACCCGGTGTCCCGGCGCTGCACCATGGCCCGGGCGGGTCATCCGTCGCCCGCCCTGGTCACGCCCGCCGGTGACGTCCGCATCCTCGATCTGCCGGCCGGCCCGCCGCTCGGCCTGGGCGGGCTGCCGTTCGAGGCCTCCGAGGTGCTGCTGGAGGAGCACAGCCTGCTCGCCCTCTACACCGACGGTCTGATCGAGGCGGCCGACCACGACGTCGAGGCGGGAGTCGCCCTGCTGCGCCGGGCGTTGCGCGAACCGGCCGACAGCCTGGAGGAGGCCTGCGACCGGGTGCTGCGCACCGTGCCGGCCGGCCGTCCCGCCGACGACATCGTGCTGATGCTGGCCCGGACGGCCGCGCTCGACGAGGGGCACGTCCGCACCTGGCAGCTGCCGCCCGAACCGGCCGCGGTGGCCCGGGCCCGCAAGTGGGCGAGCGGGCAGCTGGCCGAATGGGGCCTGACCGAGGCGGAGTTCGCCACCGAGCTGATCGTCAGCGAGCTGGTCACCAACGCGCTGCGGTACGGCGGCGCCCCCATCGAGATGCGGCTGATCCGGGACTCGGCCCTCGTCTGCGAGGTGTCCGACGGCAGCAGTACCGCGCCGCACCTGCGCCGGGCCCGCGTCTTCGACGAGGGCGGGCGCGGGCTGCTCCTGGTCGCCCAGCTCGCCGAGCGGTGGGGCAGCCGGCAGACGGCCACGGGCAAGACCATCTGGGCCGAGCTGCCCCTGTCCGCCGGAAGCTGGACCGGTTGAGGGCGAAGGACTTCGCCCCGGCGTCCCACCGCGGACCCGGCGACGTGGTCATCGCCCTGTCGGGGCAGGGCCGCCTCCACCCGGTCCGCACCGGTCCGTTCCGGCCCGGAAGGAGGTACGTTCGTCGGGTCGGCCGCCGGCCCAGCCAGGAGGGAACGCATGACCACGCGCACCGCACGTGTCGGACTGACGCCCGCCGCCGAGGACCTGCTGCGGCGGCTGACGGCGGCGCACGGCCCGGTGATGTTCCATCAGTCCGGCGGCTGCTGCGACGGCAGCGCCCCGATGTGCTACCCGCGCGGCGAGTTCCGGGTCGGTGCCTCGGACGTCCTGCTGGGGCACGTCGCCGGGGACGTGCCGTTCTGGATGAGCGCGGACCAGTACCGGTACTGGTCGCACACCCACCTCACGGTGGACGTGGTCCCCGGCCGCGGCAGCGGGTTCTCCCTGGAGGCCCCGGAGGGCGTCCGCTTCCTGCTGCGCTCCCGGCTCCTCACGGACGAGGAACTGCGACGCGTCGAGTCCGAACCCCCGCTGCCGACCGGGGCGGACGGCCCGGCCGGGGCGTAGACGTCGCGGCGGGACACGGGGGGCCGGACGACGGCGCTCACCGGCGCCGAAGCCGGCGTGGCACGTGCGCTAGGTTGCCGCTCCTGACCCAACTCGCGTCCGTGGTCTGGCCGCCGGCCCCGATCAGAACCGGACGGCTCGTACTCCGCGCGTCCGAGGCCCGCGACCGTGCGGCGTTCGTCGAGCTGTTCTCCTCGCCCGAGGTGACCACCTACCTCGGCGGGCCCCGGCCGCGTGCCGAGCCCGAACGCGTGGTGCCCGAGGTGCCCGGCCGGCGCCCCGGCGTCTTCGTGGTCGACCTCGGCGGAGCGATGATCGGCACCGTCTCGGTCGAGCGGCGCGACGCGGAACGCCCGGGCCACCTGCGGCCGGAGGCCGGTGAGGCCGAGCTCGGCTACATGTTCCTGCCGCGGGCGTGGGGACGCGGGTACGCCGCCGAGGCGTGCGCGGCGGCACTGGGCTGGTGTGCCGACGCGCTCCCCGGCGAGCCCGTGGTGCTGTGCACCCAGAGCGCCAACACACCCTCGATGCGCCTCGCGGCGAAACTGGGATTCACCGAGGTGGAGCGGTTCGAGGAATACGGCGCCGAGCAGTGGTTCGGCGCGAGGGCCCCGGTCGTCCCGATCGCCGGCTGAACCGCACTACGGAAAAGCACCGGCACGACGGCAGTTTCCCGAGTGACGGCAGGGAATCGGCTGACGCGTGACGTGCTGCGGAAGTGATTCACCCAGCGCTTCCCCGTGCACCCGTGCGCCCCCCTGGAGAAAGGGTTCATCAAGTCGGCGGCCAGCGTGAACTGGGCAGGACATGGTGCAAGTGCCCAGCAGGCGTAACGGCACCGTATTCCTGGCCGACCGAAGCAGGTGGTATGCGATGAACGGCTGCGTTCCGAACCAGCAACAGGCATGGACGGTTGGTACTGCTCCAGGCATATTCCCATCCATCGGCCACGGTATCGCTTTGTTCCGCCGGCCGCTGGAGTTTTTGAAATCTCTTCCCGCGCAGGGCGATCTGGTCGAGATACGCCTCGGTCCCCAGCGCGCGTGGATGGTGTGTCACCCGGAGCTGGCCCACCGGATGCTCCGGGACACCCGCACGTTCGACAAGGGAGGGCCGCAGTACGAGAGGCTGCGGGCCGTGATGGGCGGCGGCCTCGTCACCTGCCCGCACGCGGAGCACCGCAGGCAGCGCCGGCTGCTGCAACCCGCCTTCCGCCCGTCCGCGGTCGCCGGGTACACGGATCTGATGGCCGAGGAGGCGGCGTCGCTGTGCCGTGACTGGCGGGGCGGGCAACGGGTCGACGTCAGCGCGGCGCTGCTGGGCCTGACGACGCGGCTCATCAGCCGGGTGCTGCTGTCCGACTCGCTCGCTCCGGCCGCCGCCGGCGAGGTGCGGCGCTGTCTCGCCGTCATCGTCCGCGGCCTGTTCGTCCGCACGGTCGTACCCGTCGACCTGCTGTTCCGTCTGCCCACGCCCGCCAACCGGCGTTACCGGCGCGCGGTGCGGCGGACCCACGAGCTCATCGAAGCGGCGATAGCGGAGCGCCGGCGTGGTGCTCCCCGCGACGATCTGCTGGGGCTGCTGCTCGCGGCCGCCGACCGGGACGGCGAGGAGACGCCGGTCACCGACCAGGAGGTCCACGACCAGGTGGTGTCCCTGCTGCTGACCGGGTCCGAGAGCCCCTCGATGTGCCTCGCCTCCACCTTCAGCCTGCTGGCCCGGCACCCGGAGGCGGAGCGGCGGCTGCACGCGGAGGTGGACTCCGTCCTCGCCGGGCGGTTACCGGGGGCCGACGACCTGCCGCGCCTGGTCTACACCCGGGCCGTCCTCACCGAGACGCTCCGCCACTCACCGCCCGGCTGGCTGTTCACCCGGGTCACGACCCGCGAGACGGAACTCGCCGGACGCCGCCTGCCGCGCGGGACCACCGTCCTGTACAGCCCCTACCTGCTGCATCATGACGCGGCCTCGTTCCCCGAGCCCGAGCGGTTCCGGCCCGAACGCTGGCTCCCGGGCGAGGCGGTGGCCGGTCCGCAGGGGGCTCTGATCCCGTTCGCCGCGGGCAGCCGCAAGTGCATCGGCGACCTGTTCTCCATGGCCGAGATGACGGTGGCCCTCGCCACCCTCGCCGGCCGCTGGCGGCTGCGCCATCCACCCGGGCCCGTCGCTCCCCCGCGCCCTGGGGCGACGCTGGGGCCGCGGTCCCTGACGATGATCTGCGAACCGCGGGCGGACGCGCCGGAGGGCACGGCGCCGCGGCCCGCCGCCCTGGCACCCGGAGCCCCGGCTGCGGCCCCGGGCGCGGGAGAGGCCCGGAGGGACGGTGACCAGGATGTCCACCGCGCATGAGGACACCGCGACCCTCGCACCGAGCGGCACACCCGCCTCCACCCTGGTGGAGTTGATCGACACCCACCTGCACATGCCCTTCCCGTTCCGGCGGAATCCGCACGAGTCCGCTGCCGCCGCCGGGGTCGACCACTGGCTGCGCGTGACCGGTCTGAGCGACGAACCCGGGGTCCCGGCGATGATCTCGCTCACCCGCCCCGCCCAACTGGCCTCCTACAACAGCCCGGACGTCGACGAGGGGATCCTCCATCTCGTCGCCCGGCAGATCGCCTACCAGTTCGTCTTCGACGACCGCGCCGAGGAGGTCGGGCGGCACCGGCCGGGCGAGCTGCTGCCCATGCTCTGCGAGAGCATCGCGATCCTGCGGGACTCCGCGGCGCCGAGCACCCCGCTGGGAGCGGCCCTGGCCGACCTCCACCGGCAGGTGCGCGAACGGTGCACTCCCGCCCAGGCCGCACGCTGGGCGGACAAGAGCCGCGAGTACGTGCACGGTCTGCTCTACGAGGCGGTGGCCCAGACGCACCCCTCGCCCGTGCGGTCCGGGATCTGCACCTCCATACGGTCCCTCACGGCGGGCGTCGAGCCGTTCTACCCGCTGTGTGAGGCGGCGCAGCCGTGCGAGCTGACCGACCGGGAACTGCACCACCCGCTCATGCGGCACCTGAGCCGGCTGTCGGCCGACGCCGCGGTGTGGATCCCCGACCTTTTCTCCGCCGTCAAGGAACAGCGGGCGGGCGAGCTGATCAACCTGGCCCTCGCCTACCAGCGGGCGCACCAGTGCCCCCTGCCGGTGGCCGTCACCCTGGCCATCCGGCGGATCAACCGGACCATCAGGGAGTTCGAGAGGCTGTACGAGGAGCTGCAACCGGAGTTGAGCCCTTCGGGTGTCGGCTACGTGGAGGGCATGGCCGGCTGGATCCGCGGGTGCTACTACTGGTCGCGCACGGTGCCGAGGTACGCGGACGCGGGGGCGGCGGGTCCGGGGTGAGGAGGGGCGCCGACGGCCTGCCCCGAGGCGCCCATTCGAGCCACGCTACCCACGCGTTCCGCGTTCCACTCCACCTCAGCGGGTCATTCACCCTTCTTCGTCGTGCTCGTCCCATAATCCGGTCAGGCGCCCTGTCGAGAGGCGTACGCTCTGCGCTGCCTCACGATGGCCGACGACAGGAAGCGGTACGGCACATGGCGATTCAGTTGCGGCAACCCCCGCCCGAGTCCCGGCCGTTGCTCGAGCGCCGCAGGGAACTGCGGGCTCTCGACTCAGGGCTGGCGGCCCTGCGGGACAGCGTCGACGGGGTGCCCCAGGCGCCTCGCGGCGGACTGCTCGCCTTCACCGGCCCGGCCGGTATGGGCAAGACCGCCCTGCTGACCGAGGCCCGCACCCGGGCCCGGGACCAGCGCTACACCGTGCTGTCGGGCCGGGGCGGTGAGAAGGAACACGAGCTGGCGTTCCACGTGGTGCGCCAGCTCGTCCAGCCCGCGCTGGCGGCCATGGACGAGACGGAGCTCCGCTCCTTCCTGGGCAGCTGGTACGACATCGTCGCCGCCGCGCTCGGCCTGGTGGCGGCGCCGAGCGGCCACGCGCCGGACCCCACCGGGGTCCGGGACGGCCTCGACTGGGTGATGACGCGTCTCGCCGTCAAGAAGGCGCCCCTGGTCCTCCTCCTGGACGACCTGCACTGGGCCGACATCGAGTCGCTCACCTGGCTGTCCTCCTTCGCTCCCCGGGCCGTGGACCTGCCTCTGCTGATGGTCGTCGCCTACCGGCCCGACGAACTGCCCCCGGAGGGCGACGCGTTCGGCACCGCCGGGACGGGCAACCGCCCCTTCGCGCTGGAACCGCTCAGTGCCGCGGCCGTGGCGCGGATCGTCCGGGACGAGGTGGGCGAGCAGGCCGAGGACGGGTTCTGCGGGGAGTGCTGGGAGGTCACCGGCGGAAGTCCCTTCGAGGTGGTCGAGCTCGCCATCAGGCTGCGCGAGCGCCGGCTGCGGGGCACCGGCGAGGACCTGCCCGTCATGCGCGATCTGGCCGCCGCGGTGACGGGGCCGGGGCTGATCGAACGCCTCCAGGGATTCGGCACCACGACCGTCCGGTTCGCCTACGCGGCCGCCGTGCTGGGCCAGGCCATCTCCCAGGAGCTGGCCGCCCGCATCGCGGCGATCGGCAGCACGGCGGCGGCCGAGGCGACGGACCGGCTGCGCGCCGCCCGCATCCTGACCGACGGCGACGGTCCCGGGGACGCCCTGGAGTTCGTCCACCCGACGATCGCCACCACCATCTACCGGGCCATCGGCACCAGCCTGCGGGAGGGCATGCACAACTCGGCGGCGGAGGCCGTCCGCGCGGCCGGACTCGGTCCCACGGCGGCGGCCCGGCACCTGCTGGAGGTTCCCTGCGAGGGCAACAGCGAGGCGGTCGCCTGTCTGCGGCAGGCCGCGCGGGAGTACCTGCACTCCGGCGCCCCGGAGGCGGCCCGGCGGCTGCTGAACCGCGCGCTGCAGGAGCCGCCCCTGCCCGAGGAGCGCGCCGCCCTGCTGCACGAACTCGCCTGCGCCACCTTTCTCATCAAGCCCACGGCCACCGTCACGCATCTGCGGGAGGCGCTGGCGGAGGGCGACATCGATCCCGAGCTGCGGGCCTCGATGGTGTACCGGCTGACCCAGGCGCTGGCCCACACGGACCGGATGGCGGAGGCCGCCACGGTGGCCGCCGACGAGGCACAGCGGGCGGTCGCCCATCCCCGCATCCGGCTGCGGATGCAGGCGGACCACTTCGTGTGGAGCGCGTTCCGCACCGACGAGCAGGACTCGGCCGCCCGTTCGCGGGCGCTCGCCCGGCTGGCCGACCGGCTGCCCGGCCGCGGCCTGGAGGAGCGCTACATCATCGGGCTGCGGGCCTGGGACGCCATGATGAGCGGCGAGCCCCGGCAGAAGGTCCTGGCGTACGCCGAGAAGGCCCTGCGGGGCGGGCTGAGCTGGACCCATGAGAACCGCGGCTTCGAGGTGCCGGTCTCGGTCGCCCTGGTGTTCATGTACTGCGACCAGCCGCGACGGGCGGAGGAGTTGTTCGCGAAGGGCATGGCCGAATGCGAGTCCAAGGGCTGGCGCGGCTCCCACCTGGCCCTCGGTCAGACCCTGTCCGCGTACATCCGCTACCGGCGGGGCAGCCTGGCCGAGGCCGAGAACCTGGTCCGGGAGGGGCTGGACATCGCCGACCGGGTGGAAGGGGCCGTACCCGCCCAGTGGTTCGCCGTCGGCATCCTGATCCAGACGCTGCTGGCCCGTGGCCGGGTGGTGGCGGCGCGGCGCCTCGCCGACCGGTACCACTACGGGGACGTCATCCCGAACGCCGTCATCTACCCCGACCCGCGCACCGTCTACGCCGAGCTGCTCCTGGCGGAGGACCGGCCCGAGGAGGCCGCCGCCCTGCTGTCCGAGGTGGGCGAGTGGATGGAGGGCCGGGACTGGCGCAACCCCGCCTGGTGCCCGTGGCAGCTGGGTCTGGCCAGGGCCCTGGCCCGTCGTGCTCCCGACCGGGCCGTGCATCACGCCCGGGAGGCCGTGAAGCGGGCCCGGGACTTCGGCGCGGCCTCGGCGATCGGCCAGGCGCTGCACGCCCAGGCGGAGGTGACGGGCGGTGCGGCGGCGCTCGATCTGCACGCGCAGGCCGTCGAGCACCTGCAGCGCTCCCCCGCCGCGTACGAGCTGGCCCGTGCCCAGGTGGGGCACGGCGCCGCGCTGGCCCGCGACGGCCGTCTGCACGACGCCGCCGACCGGCTGTACCAGGGCCTGGAGGGTGCGGTGCACTGCGGTGCCGAGGGGCTGGCCGCCCGGGCCAGACGGGAACTGTCCGCCGCCGGGCTCCGCCCGCTCCCCCTGCGCTACGCCCACACGGACATGCTCACGGCCCAGGAGCGCAGGGCGGCCGAGCTGACGGTCCAGGGCCACCCGGCCTCGGTGATCGCGAAGGACCTGCGGATCACCGAGCAGGGCGTGCGCCAGCAGCTGTCCTCGGTCTTCCGCAAACTGGGCACGGACGCGACGGGCCTCCCCGACGCCCTGGCCGCCTGCCCCCGGACGGGCCGCTGACGCGACCGGACGGCCCGGGGCGGGCCTCACATCGGGCCGGGGCCCGTCCCGCCCTTGAGGCGCTCCAGGTCGGAGGGGCGGACCTGGATGACGACCAGGGCGATCAGCGCGGCGACGGCGGTGAAGATCGCCGCCATGACGAAGGCGGCCGAGACACCGGCGGTGAGGACCTCGTCCGACCAGGGTTTGGGCAGTTGCCCGGTGCGGTCGAACCGCAGGCGTTCGGCCGGGGTGGCCTGCCGGAGGTAGTCGGGGACCTGCTTGCCGGCCTCGTCGGCGCTGGCCGTGCCGAACATCGTCACCAGGATGGACAGGCCGAGTGAGCCGCCGACCTGCTGGGTGGCGTTGAGGAGGCCGGAGGCCGCGCCGGTCTCCGGGGTGGGCACGTTGGAGAGCGCCATGAGGGTCAGCGACACGAACTCCATGCCCATGCCCATGCTGAAGACGAGCATGGGCCCGAGGACGCTGCCGGCGTAGGTGGAGTGCACGTCGGTCAGGGTCAGCCAGGCCAGTCCGGCCGCCGCCAGGATCGCGCCGATCACCATGAAGGGCTTGGGCCCGTACACGGGCAGGAAGCGGGAGGCCACTCCGGCGCCGATGGCGATGACCGCGCTGACCGGAAGGAAGGCGAGGCCCGCTTCCAGAGGGCTGAACTCCAGCACGTTCTGCACGAAGAGCGTGAGGAAGAAGAACATGCCGAACATCGCGGCGGCGAGGCACAGCATGACGCCGTAGGTGCCCGCGCGGTTGCGGTCGGCGAACATGTGCAGGGGTGTGATGGGCTGTCTGGAGCGCCGCTCGATCAGGATGAACGCCGCGAGCAGCACGATCGCCCCGGCGAACGTGGCCAGCGTGAGCGGGTCCCGCCAGCCGTCGTCCGCGGCCCTGATGAACCCGTAGACGAGCAGCACCATGCCCGCGGTGGAGGTGAGCGCGCCGGTGATGTCGAAGCGCCCGGGGTGGCGTTCGGACTCCCGGATCCACTTGGGCGTGGCGAGCACGATGAGCAGGCCGATGGGCACGTTGACGAACAGCACCCACCGCCAGTTCAGCCACTCCACCAGCATCCCGCCCGCGAGCAGGCCGATCGCGCCGCCGCCCGCCGAGACCGCGGCGAACACCCCGAAGGCCCGGTTGCGTTCCGGCCCTTCGCGGAAGGTCGTGCTGATCAGGGCGAGGGACGTCGGGGAGGCGATCGCGCCGCCGACGCCCTGCAGGGCCCGGGCGCCGAGGAGTTGGCCGGAGTTCTGGGCGAACCCGCCGAGCAGCGAGGCCAGCACGAAGAGCAGCACGCCGAAGACGAACACCCGCCGCCGGCCCAGGATGTCACCGGCCCGGCCGCCGAGCAGCAGCAGTCCGCCGAAGGTGAGCGTGTAGGCGTTCACCACCCAGGACAGGCTCGTGGTGGAGAAGTCCAGCGAGTTCTGGATGTGCGGGAGCGCGATGTTCACGATGGTGATGTCGAGGACCACCATCAACTGGCACGAGGCGATGACGAACAGCGCCATCGCGCTCCCTCCGCCACCGGGTTCCCTTGTGGCGGTCGTCCGTGGTGCGGCCGGCTGCGGGCTGCTGCCTGCGGTGTCCACCGTTCGACGGTACGCCCGCCCCCCGGACCTCACCACTCGTGCCGTCCGGCGGGCCACTCGCGCCGGCGGCCCGGACTGACATTCACCGGGCGGGCGGTGATAATCCGATCGTGATCCGCGTTCTGCTCGTCCAGCACACCCGTCTCGTGCGGGGAGCGTTCGCCGCGCTGCTGTCCCGCGAGGACGACATCGAGGTCGTCGCCGAGGCCGACGGCGAGGGTGACGTGGTGGGGCGTGCCCTGGCGCTGCGGCCCGACGTGGCCGTGATCGACGTGGACTCCCGGGCGGGCGAGGAGGTCGCCGTACGGGGCGAGCTGCGCAAGCGGCTGCCGGAGTGCCGGTTGCTGCTGATGATGGCCTCCACGACTCCCGAGCGGCTGCGCCGCATGCTCGATCTGCACGCGGCCGGGGTCATCAGCACCAACGCGCCGCCGGACCGGCTGGTCCACGGGGTGCGCAAGCTGGTGCGCGGGCAGCGGTTCGTCGACCCCGAGTTCGCGCTGGCCGCGCTGGACGCGGCAGCCAATCCCCTGACGCCGCGCGAGGTGGAGGTGCTGCGGCTGACCGCCGACGGGACGCCCACGCGGGAGATCGCCGAGCGGTTGTGCCTGTCCGTGGCGACGGTGCGCAACCACCTGTCGGCGATCACCCGCAAGACCGGCGGACGCAACCGCATCGACGCGATCAGGATCGCCACCGACTCCGGCTGGGTGTGAGCCCCCTCCCCAGCCCCCGGCCCGGGGCAGAGGACGGCCGGGCAGGTCATCGAGGGGTACCTGCCCGGCCTCCGCGGGCCCTCACGCCCTGTTCCGGGATCCGGTACGAGCATCTCAGAGGCTCCGGGCCGCCGAACAGCGCCGTTCGTCACCCGTACGGCGGGAGACCGTACCCGGGAACCCGGGAGGAACGACGGGGCCGGATGGGTGTTCGGCCCGGTCCCTCCCGGTCAGCGGCCGCCGCGGATCAGGCCGGTCAGGTAGCGCCACAGCGAGGAGCGCTGCCGGGCGGACGGGTCGGGCAGGACCTCCTGCGCCACCCCCGGGGCCGGGTCGTCCACCGTCCCCGCCCGGCGCACGGGCGTCGGGGCGAGCTCGTAGCGCACGGGCAGCGAGCGCAGGCCGCGCATGAACGGGGAGGAACGCCAGGGCAGTTGGTCGGCGGGCAGGGCCAGGTCGAGGTGGTCGAACCGCTCGAAGACGCGTCCCGCCCCGACCGCCGCGACCGTCGAGGCGAGTTCGCGGGCCGGGCACTGGCGCGGCCCCGCTCCCCAGGACAGGTGCGCCCGGGTGCTGATGGTGGTGCCGGAGGCGACGTGGTCGGCGAAGAGCGGATCGGCGTGCGCGGCGGCCGAGGAGACCCACACCGGGTCGCCGGCCCGGATGGTGTAGTTGCCGAGCGGGGTGTCCCGGGCCGCGAAGCGCGGGACGAAGTTCACCAGCGGCGGCTTGCGCATGACGACCCGGTTCATGGTCTCCCTGACCATCCCGGCGGACAGGCTGGCGCGCACGCTGCTCTCCCCCGAGATGACCTCCACGACGGTGTTGGAGATGAGGATGCCGACGTGGTCGGAGGTCATGCCGAGGAGCATGAACAGTTCGCGGGCCAGATGGTCGAGCGACAGGTCGGGGTGGGCGGCCAGCAGGTAGGAGGGGAAGTCGTCGCCGGGCTGCCGCAGCTTCTGCGCGGCCAGTTCCGCGAGGGTCGCCAGCAGCCGCTCCAGCGCGGCCTCGGCGTCCGGGCCCGCGTCCAGCACCCGCCACATGTCCATCAGCGCGTCGTCGCCCTGGGAGCCGGGGAAGCCGAGCAGATGGCTGGCCACCATCAGCGGCAGGGGCCGGGAGAACTGGGCGGACAGGTCGGCCACACCGGTCCTGCCGCCCTGTCCGATCAGGGTGATCAGCTCGTCGGCGTAGGCGGTGACGGCGGACTTCAGGCGCTTGGCCTGCGGGTGGCGCGGGTCCTGGAAGGGCTTGAGCGCGACGTCCCAGGCGGTGCGCAGCGGCCGGTAGCCGGGGCCGCCCTGGATCAGGATGTGGTTGACCTCCAGGGACGGGCCGAGCGGCCAGTCGGAGGGCACCCGGCCCTCGGAACGGGCGCGCCAGTTCTCCAGCCCCTTGGGCCAGCCGTCGTCGTCCTGGAGCACCTGGAGCGCCTCGCGGTAGCCGAGGACGAGCCAGGCGGGCACGCCCAGCAGGTCGACGGGCGCGACCGGGCCGTGCCGCTGCCGCAGCCGCTCGTACACGAGGGAGGGACGCGTCTCGTAGTCCCGGGTCAGCAGCGGTTCGGGACTCAGCGTCTCCAGCCGCGTGTCGTCCAGGTCCACGGATCCGCCGTCGTCCCACTGGGAGTCCATCGTCTTGCCACCCTCCGACACGCCCTGTACCGGCACACCATCAGTCGGTGACCGGAAACGGTAGGGGACCCTACCCCAGGTGCGACTCGCGGGTAACGACGGGGGGTGGGTGGGGACGGGGCCGGGGGCGGATCAGGCGGCGGTGTAACCGAGTTGGCGGCGCATGTAGGGCGTCATCAGGGTCTTCGCCTTGGCGAGGGTGGTGGTGCGGCTGCCGAGGACGGCGGACTCGCCGCCCGGCACGGGCAGCACGGTCAGGCCGTCGGCCGGGCCGAACGGCACGACGAGCGGCGTGCGGTGGACCGGCCGGTAGTGGCGGGGCTCCTTGCGGTGCTTGCCCGGACTCTGCAGGTAGGCGCGGATGTTGTGGGCGGCGAGGTCGGCCTGGGCGAGCGCGGCGGGGGTGATCTTGAGTTCGGAGACGTCGTTCACGTCGCCGACGGCGAAGACGTCCACCCTGCCCTCGACACGGAGGGTGCGGTCGACCTTCACGTGCCCGGACCCGTTGAGCCAGTCCCCGTGCCCGGCCAGGCGGAGCCAGAGGGTGTTGGGCGTGGTGCCGGTCGCCCAGAAGGAGAGGTCGGCCTCGACGACGGCGCCCCGGGCGTCGCGGTAGGTGCCGAAGTCGCTGCCCGGCGACATGAAGGAGTCCAGCCGCACCCGCACGTCGTGGGACTCCAGCCAGGCCAGGGCCTTGCGTCCGGGCCGCTCGCCGCCGGTGGAGTGGAGCAGGGCCGGGCCGGAGTGGGCGAGGGTGACCCGGGCGTCGGGGTGGGCGAGGCGGATCTCGGCACCGAGCTCGACGCCGCCGGGGCCACCGCCGACGACCAGGACGTGCCGGGCCGCGGCGATGGTGCGCTGGTGCTCGGCGAAGGACTTGGCCGCCTCCTCGGTGGTGGTGCCGGTGAAGCGGGCCGGTTCGGGGTAGTCGGCGCCGGTGGCGATCACGACGACGTCGTAGGGCAGCCGTTCGCCGGTGGCGAGGGCGACCTGCCGCTCGGCGGTGTCGACGCGGACGGCCTTGCCGGAGACCACGCGGCCGTGGTGCAGCAGCCGGTCGTACGGGATGAAGGGCGTGTGCGTCCACTCGGGCCGCACACCGGCGCGCAGGGAGGCGACACGGTGGAAGAAGACCTCCTTGCGGTCCACCAGCGTGACCCGGGCCGTGCCGTCCAGGCGCTTCGCCAGCCGGACACCGGCGTAACCACCGCCGATCACCACTACGTCGCCGTCGTACACGCCCAGTCTCCTGTGCCCGGTGGAGGGTGCGAGTGCCGCCGTGGACGGGCCCCGCTCGGTTCGGCCCCGGCGGCCACTCGACTGACGGCGAGCCTAGCGCTTGAAACTTAAAGGGAGCCTGGGGTCCGGTGCATGTTCCGTGAAGGGATCGGCACGCACACCGGCGCTCACCTCCCCCAGATCCTCCGGTAGGCCTCCCGGTAGCCGGACGGGTCCCAGGTCGTGGCACCCTCACTGTTGCGGGCCGTGGCGATGTGCACCGGGGCCACGTACCCGCTGGCCGGGCGGCCGGAGAAGGCGCGGTTGAACTCGTCGACGATCTGCCAGCCCTGCAGGGACAGCGGTTCGGGCACCGTGGCTGCTTGGTACTGCCGGCTGTTGACGCGCTGGAAGGCGGACGGGTCGCCGTCGCCCGCGCCGATGTTGAAGGGCGGGCCCGAGCCCTTCTCGCCGGCCGCGCGGAAGGCGGGGGCGGCGTCGGCGAAGTACAGGTCGTTGATGGCGACCGAGTGGGTCCAGCGGTCCTGGAAGCGGGACAGCAGCGAGGAGACCTCCCGCGGGGTGCGGCTCGCGGCGTCCGGGATCGGGATGTTCGCCACCGACAGCAGCCGCACGCCCCGGCAGCGCGTCAGCTCCCGCCGGATCAGGTCGGACTTGTTCCTGGCGAACGGGATCGAGGCGTCGGTGATGAGGACGACGCCGGCCCGGCCCCCGGAGTCGGCGATGACCCACTGCGCGCTGATGCGGGCGACGTCCTCGACCCGGGTGGTGACGTTGGTGAAGAGGGCGGGCCGCCGGCTGGGGCCGGGAGAGGCCACCGCGTGCCAGCCGACGAGCGGGATGCGCCGGGCCTGGGCCCGGGCGACCTGCTGCGCCGTCGAGCCGGGGTCGAAGCCGCCGATGACGATGCCCGAGGGCCGCAGGGCCACGGCCTCGCTCATGGCCGCCTGGATGCCGGCCGGGGTGCCGCCGCCGTCGATCACCCGGACGTCCCAGCCGATGACCCGGGCGGCCTGCCGTACGCCGTTCGCGGCGCCCGCGACACCGGGGTTGGTCATGGTCTGGGCGACGTAGACCAGGCTCCTGCCGGGCACCGCCCGGGGGCCGCCGGCCGGTCCGCCCCAGGGGATGTCGGTGCGCTCGGCCCGGGCGACGGCCTCCCGGGCCCGGGCGTGGACGGCGGGGCAGCCGCTCGAACCGGTCGTGGTCTCGTCCGCGCCCTCGGAGGAGCCGCGTTCGCATCCGGTGAGGGCGGCGACCGCCGTCAGCAGGGCGCACGAGGCGAGCCGCGCGGCAGCGAGCGCGCGGGGGGCCTTACGGGTGCGGTGCACGGGAGCTCCTGTCAGGGGATCGAGGAGAACGGTCAGGGCCGCGGCGGGCCGGCTTCCGGGGGCGTGGGCGGAGCGGCGGGGGGACCGGGGGCCGCGGCACCGCCGCGCAGCCGGCGGCGGGCGGCGTATCCGGCGAGGCCCACGGCGAGGAGCAGTGTGCCGCCGTGGAACAGCGGGACCGTCCAGAACTCGGCGCCCAGCTGGGCGATGCCGGTGAGGCCGACGGCGAGGACGGCCACGGCGACGACCGTGCCGGGGGCGTTGGGCCGGCCCGGCTTGATCGCCGTGGAGCCGAGGAGGGCGCCCACGAACGCCGGGAGCAGGTAGTCCAGGCCGACGCTCGGGTTGCCGATCTGCTGCTGCGCCGCGAGCAGCACCCCGGCGAAGCCGACGAGGAGCCCCGAGACGGCGAAGGCGTAGACGGTGTACCTGCGCCTCGGGACACCGAGGAGGTCGGCGGCGCGCGGGTTGGACCCGACGACGTGGAGGTAGCGGCCGAGCGGCAGCCGTTCCAGCAGCACCCAGAGGGCGACGGTGAGGGCGAGCACGTAGAAGGCGGGGACCGGCAGGCCGAGGAACGAGGAGTCGTAGAGGTCGGTGAAGGCCGGCGGCAGGCCCTGGGGGCCCGGCACGATCCGGCCTCCGTCGGTGATCCAGCCGGTCACCGCGTACATCATGCTGCCGGTGCCGAGGGTGGCGATGAAGGAGTCGATCCGTCCGAACTCGACGATCACGCCGTTGAGCACGCCCACGGCCAGTCCCCCGACGATCACGGTGAGGCAGGCGAGCGGCCAGGGCCAGCCGAGGGTGACGACGAGCTGCATCACCATCACGTGGGCGAGGCCGAGTCCGTAGCCGAGGGAGAGGTCGAACGCGCCGGTGACGATGGGCACGGTCGCGGCGAGCGCCAGGACGGCGGGGATGGCCTGGCTGGACAGGATCGCGTCCAGGGTGTCCGGGGTGGGGAAGGTGTCCGGCAGGGCCAGGGAGAAGACCAGGCAGAGCAGGGCGGTGAGGGCGAGCAGACCGTAGGCGCCGACGTGGTGCCCGCCCGGACGGTGCCGGGGCTCGGGTGGCGTCGTCATGCGGGCGCGGCGGTGGACGGGGGCAGGGCCGAGGCCGCCCGGGTGAGTCCGGCGACGGTGAGGTCGGGGCCGCTCAGTTCGGCCGTCACGGTCCCGCGGACGAAGACCAGGACGCGCCGGCACACGCCCGCGACCTCCTCGAAGTCGGTGGACAGCAGCAGGACCGCCAGTCCCGCCTCCAGTGCCTCGGCGAGCAGGCGGTGGATCGTGGCCTTGGCGCCGACGTCCACGCCCGCGGTCGGCTCCTCCAGGATCAGCAGCCGCGGATCCGCCCGCAGCCAGCGGCCGATCACCACCTTCTGCTGGTTTCCGCCGGAGAGGGTCGCCACGGGCGCCTCGGTGTCGCGGGGGTGGACCGAGAACCGGTCCACGAGGGCGGCGGCCCGGGCGCGTTCGGCCCGGGGGCCGATCCAGCGCGGGGCGCGGCCTCCTGCCGCGCGGGGGTTGGCCAGGAGGTTCTCCCGCACGGTCAGCCCGGCGAGGCAGCCCTCCCGCAGCCGGTCGCCCGGGACGAGGCCGACGCCGCGGCGGACCGCCTCCGCGACGTCGCGCGGGCGGTACGGCCGCCCCTGGAGCACGGCCCGTCCTTCCAGCAGGGGGCGGACGCCGGCGAGGGCCCGGCCCAGGTCCGTGTGACCGGCGTCCGAGAGACCGACCAGGCCGAGGGCCTCCCCCGCCGCGAGACTCAGGCCGACCGGGCCCGTCCGCGCGGTCCGGACGCCGTCGAGGGTCAGCACGGGGGGTGCGCCGGGCGGGGGCCCGGCGGGTCGGGGCGCGGCCGGCCGGGCCTCCGCGCCGACGATGTCGCGCACCAGGCGGGCGGGGCTGTGGCCGGTCAGCCGGCCCTGGCTGACGAGGCGGCCGTCGCGCAGGACGGCGTAGGCGTCGGCCACCTCGCACACCTCGTCCAGGCGGTGGCTGACGTAGAGCAGGGCGTGTCCCCGGTCGCGCAGGCCGTGCAGCACCCGGAAGAGCCGGGCGCTGTCCGCGGCCGGCAGGCGGGCGGTGGGCTCGTCGAGGACGATGAGCCGCGCGCGGGCCGCCAGGGCCCGGGCGATCGCGACCAGCGAGCGGTCGGCCGGGGCGAGGTCGCCGGTCCGCGCGTCGGGGTCGAGGTGCCCGGCGACGGTCCCCAGGGCGCCGACGCAGGCCGCTCGGGTGCGCCGCCAGGAGATCAGCCCGGACCGGCGGGCGTAACCCGTGGTCAGGGCGATGTTCTCGGCGACCGTCATCTCGTCCACGAGCCCGAGGTCCTGGTGGATGAAGGACATGCTCCGGGCCGCGGCGTGGCTGCCGAGGGGCTCACCGGCGACGGTGATCCGGCCCGTGTCGGCGTGTTCGACACCGGCGAGGATCTTGATGAGGGTGGTCTTGCCGGCGCCGTTGGGTCCGAGCAGGGCGAGCACGCTGCCCGTGTGGACGTCGAGGTCGACCCCGGCCAGCGCGACGGTCCCGCCGTACCGTTTGCCCAGCCCGCGGATCCGGACCAGGGGCTCCGGGCCGAAGGGCGAGGGCGCCTTCGTCGAAGTGTCGGGAGCGTCGCGCACTCGAACAAATTACAGCATTTGGGGCGATTTTCAGGGGTTCGGGACGCCGACGGGCCGGGCCGCTTCAGGCCGCGTCGAGCCCGCACTCGGCCCAGATGACCTTGCCCTCGGGGAGGTAGCGCGTGCCCCAGGTCTGCGAGAGCTGGGCGACGAGGAACAGCCCGCGTCCGCCCTCGTCGGTACTGGCCGCCCGGCGCAGGTGCGGGGCGGTGTTGCTGGCGTCGGAGACCTCGCAGATCAGGGTGCGTCCGTACAGCAGCCGTACCCGGATCGGCCCGGTGCCGTGCCGCATGGCGTTGGTGATCAGCTCGCTGAGGATCAGCTCGGCGGCGAACGCGGTCTCGTCGAGGCCCCAGTCGGTCAGGCGCCGCAGGGCGGAGGCCCGGACCTCGCCGACGAGCGCCGGGTCGGCGGACAGTTCCCAGGTGGCGATCCGGTCCGGGTCCATCCCGTGGACGCGGGCCACGAGCAGGGCGATGTCGTCGTGCGGATGGGCCGGCGCCACGGTGTCCAGGACCGCCCGGCAGGTGTCCTCGGGGGCGCGGTCCGGGTGGGCCAGCGCCTCGCGCAACCGGTCCAGGACCACGTCGACGTCGCGGTGCCGGTCCTCGATGAGCCCGTCCGTGTACAGCACGAGCTGGCTGCCCTCGGGAAGGCCGATCTCCACCGCGTCGAAGGGCAGGCCGCCGAGGCCGAGCGGGGGCCCGGCGGGCAGGTCGGGGTAGGTCACGGTGCCGTCGGGGCGGACGAGTGCGGGCGGGGGGTGGCCGGCCCGGGCCATCAGACACGTCTGGGCGGCGGGGTCGTACACGGCGTACAGGCAGGTCGCGCCGATCACGCCGGCGCCCTTGCCGTCGGGGTCCTCGCGGTCGAGGCGGCCCACGAGGTTGTCGAGGTGGGTGAGGACCTCGTCCGGCGGGAAGTCGAGCTCGGCGTAGCTGCGGGCGGCGGTGCGCAGCCGGCCCATGGTCGCGGCGGACAGCATGCCGTGGCCGACGACGTCCCCGACGAGGAGCCCGACCCGGGCCCCGGAGAGCGGGATGACGTCGTACCAGTCGCCGCCCACGTCGGACTCGGCGGGCAGGTAGCGGTGGGCGACCTCGACGGTGTCCTGGTCGGGCAGGCCGTGCGGCAGGAGCCTGCGCTGGAGGGCCAGGACCATGGCGCGTTCGTGGGTGTAGCGGCGGGCGTTGTCGATGGACAGGGCGGCGCGGGTGGCGAGTTCCCGGGCGAGCGAGCGGTCGTCGTCCCCGAAGGAGCCCCCGGCGCGGTAGAAGCCGACGATGCCCAGGACGACGCCGCGGGCGAGCAGGGGCACCGCGATGAGGGAGCGGACGTGGGCGAGCAGGCGCGCGGTGTGCTCGGGGTCCTGGGCGAGCCAGCCCGCCGCGGCCTCCAGGTCGGGCTCCAGCACGGCCTCGCCGGTGGCCAGGCAGCGCAGCTGCGGGGCGGTCGGGCCGTAGTCGATGCGCTTGCCGGGCGGGGTGAAGGGCAGTCCCTCCCGGACTCCGTGGACGACCGTGCGACGCAGGTCGGCCAGGGGATCGGCCGACTCCTCGCCGCGCAGGACGGCGTCGGGCAGGTCGATGGTGACGAAGTCGGCCAGCCGGGGCACGGCCGTCTCGGCCAGTTCCTCGGCGGTGCGGCGGACGTCCAGGGTGGTGCCGATGCGGGCGCTGGCCTCGGACAGCAACTCCAGGCGCCGGCGCGCGGCCAGGGCGTACGCGCCGACGTGCGGTTCACCGACCATGAGCAGACCACGGGCCGGGAAGCCGGAGCCGCTCGTGGCAGGTGGGCTGCTGATGGCGGGTGGGCTGCTGATGCCGGCCGTGCCGGTGGTGCCATCCGTGGCGGTGGCGCCATCCGTGGCGGTGGCGCCCCCCATGCCGGAGGCGCCTCCCGCGCCACCCGTGCTGGCCGCGCCACCCGCGCCGGTGGCACCACCCGCGCCCGCCGTGCCTCCCATGCTCGTGGCACCCCCCACACCGGCCGCGCCACCCGTGCCGGTAGCGCCACCCGCGCCCGCCGTGCCTCCCGTGCCGGCGGCGCCTCCCATGCTCGTCGTGGCGACCCCCGCTCCGGTGCTGAGGGATCCGGCGTTGCCCGTCGTGCCGGTGGTGCTGCTGGTGCCCGTCCTGCCGGTGGTGCCAGCCGTGCCGTCCGCCGCTCCCCGGCCCCCGCCCCCGCCGCTCGCCGTCACCCCGGCGGGTCCCGCGGACAGGACGCCCGACGGGGGTGCGAGCGACGTGCGGGCGGACGGCGGGGCGATCATGGCCGAGAGGCGGTCCGGGGGCGTGTCCGTCTGGTGCGTCAGGACGAGGTGCCGCTCCGCCGACAGCCCCGTCAGTACGGCCTCCACGGCGAAGCCCCGCACCCCGGAGGCGCTGGTCATCGGTCGGCTCACGAGCGTCACGCGCCGCCCGCCGGACAGGGGCACCTCCACCGCGGCCCGCTGCGCGCCGGAGATGAGTTCGGCGGCCTTCTCCCGCAGGAGGGCCTGGTCACGAGGGGGCAGGACGTCGGCGAGCGCGTCCAGCGCCAGACCCGCGGGCCCGGCGGCCCCCGCCCCGGCGGCCCGGTACGCGCGCAGCAGGGCCCGTTCGTGCGCGGAGCTCTGCCCGAGCAGTCTGCGTTCGACGACCTCGGCCGCCCGGCGGATGGCGACGCCCAGCCCGGGGCGTTCGAAGCCGCGCGGGTAGCCGAAGCACAGGACGCCCTCGATGCGGCCGCTGAGCGGGTCGCGGACGGGCAGTGCGACGCAGGCGCTCTGCTGGGAGCGCTCGGCGAAGTGCTCGGCACCGTAGACGTGGATGAGCTGCCGCTCCGCCAGGGCCAGACCGATGCCGTTGGTGCCGGCGACCTGCTCGGCGAAGACGAACCCCGGGACGACCTGGATCGGCGGGAGGGTCCGTGCCATCTCCGGGTCCCCGAAGCGCCGCAGCAGGACCGCCCCGTGGGCGTCGGCCACCGAGATGTTGACCTGGCTGCCGGAGAACGCCGCCTGCAGCCGGTCGAGCACCGGCAGGGCCGCGCGGACGATCCGCCCGCCCGGGTCGAAGTCCTCGGTGTAGGGCAGGTCCGCCTGGTCCGGCGACAGGCCCAGCGACCGGCAGCGCTGCCACGAGTTCAGGATGGGCGTCCGGACCCCCGACGCGACCGGCTCGCCCTGCAGGAACCGCTCGCGCAGAAGGGCGGGCCCCGTGCCCTCAGTCGCACGACCCGCCGGCTGGGGTTCCTCGCCGGACCGAACCACGCTCCGCCTCACTCACGCCCGCGCCTGTCCGCCGCTCCGCACAGCACCTTCTCGGACAAGGACATCGCATTGATGAGGATACGGGCATTACGGGCAGGCGTCACGGGTGCGGCGGAGCGGCCCGGGCGCGGGGAGCCCCGGCCGGGCGGGCCGGACGGCCCTCACCCCAAGAAGCTGAGCCGCACCTTGCGGTCCGGGTTGTCCCGGTTGGTGTCGACCAGGCACACCGACTGCCAGGTGCCGAGCTCCAGCCGCCCGCCGAGGACCGGCAGGGTCGCGTGCGGCGGGACGAGGGCCGGCAGGACGTGGTCGCGGCCGTGGCCGGGGCTGCCGTGCCGGTGCTGCCAGCGGTCGTCGGCGGGCAGCAGCGTGTGCAGCGCGGCCAGGAGGTCGTCGTCGCTGCCGGCGCCGGTCTCCAGCACGGCGATGCCGGCCGTCGCGTGCGGGACGAAGACGTTGAGCAGGCCGTCGCGGCCCGCGGCCGCCTCACGCAGGAAGGACTCGCAGTCGCCGGTGATGTCGACGACCCTCTCCGTGGAACCGGTGGTGACGTGCAGAACTCGGGTGGTGAAGGCATCTGACATGCCTCCATCCTGACGCACCCGGCGGGTTCCGCCCGGACCCGCCCGACCGTGTCCCGGGAGCGGAGTCCACTGGACGAGACGCCCGTTGACCGTGCGCATGCCATCTGGCTAGGTTCTGCGGCATGTTGCGTTCAGCCCTGCTCACCACGCGCGGTCACATCGACCTGCTGCGGGTGGCCTCCGCCGCGTGTCGCCGCGGCCGCTGACGCCCTCCTCCCCCTGCGCCTTCCCCTCCCGGCCTTCCTCGCGCCTGCCCGCCGACCGGCACTGACCACGCTGCCGTCGGCGTGAGGCGCGTGCGAGGCGTGCCCGCACCCCGGCCCCCCGCTTCCGTCCCGTGGAGCCCTCATGAGCATCAGCGATGCCCCACCCACCCCTTCAAAACCCGACATGTCGCCCGTAGCGGGTTCCGACCCCGATCTTCAGCCCCTGGTCCCGGCCTCCTCCCGCCGGGCTCGTGTCCCCCGCCGGCTGCGGCGCACCAGCGGTCCGGTCCTGCTGCTGGCGCTCTGGCAACTCCTCAGCAGCACCGGCGTACTGCCCGCCGGCGTCCTCGCCTCGCCGGGCCGGATCGCCCGCGTCGCCGGGGACATGGTGGCCGACGGTTCGCTGCCCGCGGCCATGGGCACCTCGCTGCGCCGGGTCGCCGCCGGGCTGCTGCTCGGCCTCGTCGTCGGTACGGGTCTCGCCCTCCTGTCGGGGCTGTTCCGGATCGGCGAGGACCTGGTGGACGCGCCGGTGCAGATGCTGCGGACCGTGCCGTTCGTGGGTCTCATCCCGCTGTTCATCATCTGGTTCGGCATCGGCGAGGCCCCCAAGGTCGCCATCATCACGCTCGGCGTGACCTTCCCGCTCTACCTCAACGTCTACGCCGGGATCCGGGGCGTGGACGCCCAGTTGATCGAGGCCGGCGAGTCGCTGGGGCTGACGCGCCGGGGACTCGTGCGGCACGTCGTCCTGCCGGGCGCGCTGCCCGGCGCGATGACCGGCCTGCGCTACTCGCTCGGCATCGCCTGGCTCGCGCTGGTCTTCGCCGAGCAGGTCAACGCCGACTCCGGCATCGGGTTCCTCATGGTGCAGGCGCGGGACTTCCTGCGCACCGACGTGATCGTGGTCTGCCTCGTCGTCTACGCCTTCCTCGGTCTGCTCGCCGACTTCATCGTCCGCTCCCTCGAAAGGCTGCTGCTGCAATGGCGACCGACGTTCACCGGCCGGTGACCCCGCAGGCCGTCCACGTCGCGGGGCTCAGCCGCTCCTTCGACGGGCGCGCCGTCATCGACGACCTGCGACTGGACGTCCGGCCGGGCGAGTTCGTGGCCCTGCTCGGCCGCAGCGGCTGCGGCAAGTCGACGCTGCTGCGCATTCTCGCCGGGCTCGACCGTGACATCGAGGGCACCGTGCTGGTGCCGCGCCGCAAGGCCGTCGCCTTCCAGTCGCCGCGGCTGATGCCGTGGAAGAAAGTGTGGCGCAACGTCCTGCTCGGCCTGCCCGGCAGGCCCGAGCGTGCCGTGGCCGAGCGGGCCCTGGAGGAGGTGGGCCTGGGCCACCGCTCGGACGCCTGGCCGAAGACCCTGTCCGGCGGTGAGGCCCAACGCGCGTCCCTCGCGCGGGCGTTGGTGCGCGAGCCCGATCTGCTGCTGCTCGACGAGCCGTTCGGCGCCCTCGACGCGCTCACCCGCGTCAAGGCCCAGCGGCTGGTGGGCGAGTTGTGGCAGCGCCGGGGCTGCGCGGTGCTGCTCGTCACCCATGACGTCGAGGAGGCCGTGCTGCTGGCCGACCGGGTCCTGGTGATGGACGGCGGCGTCATCGCGCACGAGCAGCGCATCGGCCTCGACCGGCCCCGCGACATCACCGACCCGCGGTTCGCCGCGCTGCGCGCCGGCCTCCTGGAACGCCTCGGCGTCGGGGCGACGGCCGCCGACGCCGCCTGAACCACCCCGCGCACGACCCAAGGCCCCCTCTCGTACGCCCCTGCCGTACGACCCACACGAACGGAACCGCCATGCGACGACGTCTCGCTCCCGCCGCCCTGCTCCTCCCCCTGGTCGTGCTGCTCACCGCCTGCGGCGGGAAGTCGGCCGCCGGCACGCCGGACGGCGGCGCCGACGGCCAGGGACCGGTGACGATCAACGTCGGCGATCAGAAGGGCGGCTCGGAGGCCATCCTGCGGGCCGCGGGAGAACTGGAGGGCCTCGGCTACCGGATCAAGTGGTCGACGTTCACCTCCGGCCCGCCCCTGCTGGAGGCCGTCAACGCGGGGGCCGTCGACATCGGCGGCGTGGGCAACACCCCTCCGGTCTTCGCCGCCGGGGCCGGCTCGCGGATCAAGGTGGTGGCGGCCTGGCACGGCACCTCCAAGGGCGACACCATCCTCGTCCCGGAGGACTCCCCCCTGAAGCGGCCCGAGCAGCTCGCGGGCCGCTCGGTCGCCGTCGCGCAGGGCTCCTCCGCGCACTTCCAGCTGGTGGCGTCCCTGAAGAAGGCCGGGCTGAAGCCGAGCGACGTCCGGGTCAAGTACCTCCAGCCGGCCGACGCGCTGGCCGCGTTCACCGCCGGCAAGGTGGACGCGTGGGCGGTCTGGGACCCGTACACCTCGCAGGTCCTCGAGGGCGGGCAGGGCCGGGTGCTGACCGACGGCGACGGGGTGACCAACGGGCACACCTTCCAGGTCGCCGCACGCGCCGCGCTGAGGGACGGGAAGAAGGCGGCCGCCGTCAAGGACTACCTGGAGCGGCTGCGGCGCGCCTACACCTGGGTCCACGACCACGAGGAGGAGTGGGCGAAGGTCTGGGCGAAGGACACCGGGCTGCCCGAGGACGTGGCGCTGGCGGCGGTGAAGCGGACGTACACGACCAGGATCGCGGTGGCGGTCGACGAGCCGCTGATCGCCTCGGAGCAGGAGATCGCCGACACGTTCACGGCGCTGAAGCTCATCCCGCGCAAGGTCGACTTCGCCGCGTTCACCGACACCCGGTTCAACGGCGACCTGCCGCCGTCGACCTCGGCGGCCCGGCCCTCCGAGGCCTCCTAGCGGGAAGATCCACGCCCGTCGCGTGGTTGGTGGAGACGTGAACAGCACACGCGAGGTCGAGGTAGTCGTCACGGGCGCGGGTCAGGCCGGTCTGGCCGGCGCCTATCACCTGCGGCGGTCCGGTTTCGAGCCGGAGCGCGACTTCGTGGTGCTGGACCACTCCCCCGGGCCGGGCGGCGCCTGGCAGTTCCGCTGGCCGTCGCTGACGTACGGCAAGGTGCACGGGATGCACGCGCTGCCGGGCATGGAGCTCACGGGCGCGGACCCGCAGCGGCCGTCGGCCGAGGTGATCAGCGCGTACTTCGACCGGTACGAGCGGGCCTTCGACCTGCGGGTGCGGCGGCCGGTCGACGTCCGGGCGGTACGCGAGGGCACGGGCGGGCGGCTGCTGGTGGAGACCTCGGACGGGACCTGGTCGGCCCGGGCGCTGATCAACGCGACCGGCACCTGGGACCGGCCGTTCTGGCCGCGTTACCCGGGCCAGGAGACCTTCCGCGGCCGGCAGGTGCACACGGCGCAGTATCCCGGGCCGCGGGAGTTCGCCGGGCTGCGGGTCGTCGTCGTGGGCGGTGGCGCCTCGGGCACGCAGCACCTGCTGGAGATCGCGCCGTACGCCGCGGCCACCACGTGGGTGACCCGGCGGCCGCCCGTCTTCCGCGAGGGCCCGTTCGACGAGGACGCGGGCCGGGCGGCCGTCGCGCTCGTCGAGGAGCGGGTGCGGCAGGGGCTGCCGCCCCGCAGCGTGGTCTCCGTCACCGGGCTGCCGCTGAACGACGCGATCCGGCAGGGCATCGAGGACGGGGTGCTGGACCGGCAGCCGATGTTCGACCGGATCACCCCGGAAGGGGTCGAGTGGAGCGACGGCCGGCGCGTCGGCGCCGACGTCATCCTGTGGGCCACCGGCTTCCGCGCCGCCATCGACCACCTCGCCCCGCTGCGGCTGCGCGGCCCCGGTGGCGGCATCCGCATGGAGGGGACGCGCGCGGCGGCCGACCCCCGCGTTCACCTCGTCGGCTACGGCCCCTCGGCCAGCACGATCGGCGCGAACCGCGCGGGCCGGGCGGCGGTGCGTGACATCAGGCGGCTGCTGGAGCGGGAACCGGCCGCGGCGTAGCCGGCTCCGGCGGCGTGCCGTCGCCCGGCCGTTCGCGCGGTTCCCTGTGTCGGTCTCGTCACGGGCGCTCCCCCGCGCTCTTGGCCCGGTGGGCGTTGAACTCCGCGACGTTGCGGGTGTGTTCGCGGTAGTCGGCGGTGAAGCGGGTGTCGCCCGGGCGGACCGTGACGAAGTAGAGCCAGTCGCCCGGGGGCGGGTTCACGGCGGCGCGCACGGCGTCCTCGCCGGGGTTGTCGATGGGGGTCGGCGGCAGGCCCATGCGCTGGTAGGAGTTGTAGGGGCTGTTGATCCGGGTGTCGCTGGCCGTGGTCCGCAGGGTGGAGCGGTTCAGGGCGTAGTTGAGGGTGGAGTCCATCTGCAGCGGCATGCCGCGCTCCAGGCGGTTGAAGATCACCCGGGCGACCTTGCCCATGTCGGTGCGGGTGGCGGCCTCCGCCTGGACGATGCTGGCGATGGTGACGGCCTGGTAGACGTTCATGGCGTTGCGCTGCGCCCCGGCGGCGATGGGTGCGCCGTTGAACTTCTCGTTGGCGGTGTCGACCATGAGCTTCAGCAGCTCCTCCGGCTTCGCCTTCTCCGGGAGCGGGTAGGTCGCCGGGAAGAGGTACCCCTCCGGGTTGCCCTCGGCGTCGTTGGGCAGTTTCAGCATCGCCTTGGCGAGGGACTTCCTCGTGCTGCCGGCGGGCAGGGCGAGGGCCTTGTCGACGGCGGCGTAGACCTGGCTCGCGCGCCAGCCCTCGGGGATGACCAGGGTGGTGGGGCGGCTGTCCTCCTCGGGCGCCAGCGTCAGCAGCGGCACCGCCACGGCGGTACCGACCACGACGGCCCCGGTCACGACGAGGGCGATACGGCCCCGGCGCGTCAGTCGAATCGTGCTCCGTGGCGGAGTGTTCTTCTGCATGCGGGCACGGTAACCCGCATATCGCCACAAACCCGGCATATTTTCATCTTGTCGGTTCCAGTTGGGCGTCCCGGCGTACGAGCGCCGCGTACCGGCCCTCCCGCCGCAGGAGTTCCTCGTGCGTACCGCGCTCGACGGCCCGGCCTCCGTCGAGGACGACGATCTGGTCGGCGCCCCGGACGGTGGAGAGCCGGTGGGCGATGGTGATCGTGGTGCGGTTCGCCGACAGGGCGTCGATGGCGTCCTGGACGGCGGCCTCGGTGCGGGTGTCCAGCGCGCTGGTGGCCTCGTCGAGGATCAGGACCGGCGGGTCGCGCAGGATGGTGCGGGCGATGGCCAGGCGCTGCTTCTCACCGCCGGAGAAGCGGTGCCCGCGCTCGCCGACGACGGTGTCGTACCCGTCGGGCAGGGACGCGATGTGGTCGTGGATCTGTGCGGCCTCGGCCGCCCGGTACAGCTCCTCGTCGGTGGCGTCGGGCTTGGCGAAGCGCAGGTTGTCGGCGACCGAGGCGTGGAAGAGGTACGTCTCCTGCGAGACGACGCCGACCGCGCGGGCCAGGGTGTCGAAGTCGAGGTCGCGGACGTCGATCCCGTCGAGCGTGACCCGGCCGCCGGTGACGTCGTAGAGCCGCGGCACCAGGTAGCCGAGGGTGGACTTGCCGGCGCCGGTCGGGCCGACGAGGGCGAGGCTGCCGCCCGCCGGGACGGTGAGGTCGATGCCGTCGAGGACCGGGGCGCCCTGGTCGTCGTAGCCGAAGGAGACGCGCTCGAAGCGGACCTCGCCCCTGATCCGGTCGAGGTGGACCGGGTCCGGGCGTTCGGTGATGTCGATCGGCAGGTCGAGGTATTCGAAGATGCGCTGGAAGAGGGCGAGCGAGGCCTGGATCTGCACACCGGTCGACAGCAGGCTGACGGCGGGGCGGAACAGGCCCTGCTGGAGCGAGACGAAGGCGACGATCGTGCCGATGGAGACCTCGGGGCCGCCCAGCTGGAGGGCCATGCCGGCGGTCCAGTAGATGACGGCGGGCAGGGCGGCCATGACGATCGTGATGACGGCCATGCGCCACCGGCCGGCCATGTTGGACCGCACCTCCAGGTCCACGAGTTCCTCGGACTCGTCGGCGAAGGACTTCGTCAGCGAGTCGGAGCGGCCCATCGTGCGGCCGAGCAGGATGCCGCTGACGGAGAGCGACTCGGTGACGGTGGCGGCCATGGCGGCCATCTGCTTCTGGCGCTGGGTGGTGATTCTCCGGCGTTCGTCGCCCACGCGACGGCTGATCCACACGAACACCGGGAGCAGCAGCAGCGAGACGACGGTCAGGCGCCAGTCGAGGACGACCATCGCGACGATCGTGGCGACGACGCTGGTGAGGTTCGAGACCAGGGACGTCGCGGTGGAGGTGACGGTGGCCTGCATGCCGCCGATGTCGTTGGCGATGCGGGACTGCACCTCACCGGTGCGGGTGCGCGTGAAGAACGCCAGGGACATGCGCTGCAGGCGGCCGTAGACCGCGGTGCGCAGGTCGTGCATGACGCGCTGGCCGACCGTCGTGGAGATCAGGGTCTGGAGCACGCCGAAGACGCTGGTGAGGACGGCGCTGAGGATCATGCCGAGGGCCAGCAGGCTGAGCAGGCCCGTGCGTCCCTCGGGGATGGCGACGTCGAGGATCTCCTTCAGCAGGAAGGGTGTGGCGACCGAGACCAGGGACGCGGCGCCGACCAGCAGGCCGACGATCGCGAGCCGGCCCCGGTAGGGACGGAAGAGCCGGAGGATGCGGCGGACCTGCCGGGGCTGTCCCTTCGCTCCGGCGGGTGGGGTCCAGGGGGCTTCGTGATCGGGATGCATGGGCTCCTTCGAGGGCGGTCGGGCCGGGAGGGACCGCGGCGGGCACGGCCCGGACGTCCGGCCGGGTCGGATCGTAGCTCATTGTTACCTATACTCACAATGAACGTCATCCTGATATTGTTCCCGTATGACCACGCCCGATTCGGACGGCCTGCTCGCCGAGCAGTTGCTGCGGCTCACCCGCCGGGTGCACCGCATCCAGAAGCGTCATCTGGAGCAGCGCGACCTCGGCATCACCCCGGCCCAGTCCCGGCTGCTGCGCACCCTCGCGCACTGGGGATCGCCGCCCCGCATGGCCGACCTGGCCGAGCGCCTGGAGGTGGTGCCGCGGGCGGTGACGACACTGGTCGACGGGCTGGAGGCGAGCGGCAAGGTGCGGCGGGTCCCAGACCCGGCGAACCGGCGGGTGATCCGCATCGAGCTCACGGACGACGGGCGGGCCGCGCTGCGCGAGCTGCGGGCGGCGCGCAGGTCGGCGGCGGAGGAGATCCTCGCGCCGCTGACGGAGGATCAGCGGGAGGCGCTCGGGGGGCTGCTGGACACGCTGATCGACGGCGCTCCTGTGAAGTCCTGCTGACGGCCCCGGACGACGGAACGGCAGCGGCCACCGCTTCGCGGTGCTCCAGCGGTGGCCGCGCCCGGTGTGCGAGAGGTCGGCCGCTTCCTGGGGGGACGCGAGCACAGAGGCCGGAGGGGACTTCCGCGGCCGCGGCACGACTCACGCCCCGTCAGCAGCGGTTGCGGTCCTCCGTCAGCACCCCCTGCACGGCGGTCAGCGTGCGGTCGTGGCAGCCCTGCGGGCCGTACGACCGGTAGCGCTCGCTGGTGGTCCCGACCGCGTGCCGCTGGTCCCGGGGCACGTTCGCCGTGTAGGTCGCGTCTCCGGTGTAGGTGTCGTCGAGCCGCGACCAGGCGGTGCGCCGGGCCCCGTGCGTCTCGACGGTCGTGGCACGGTCGCCGAGGGCCAGGACGGTGCGCAGCCGGTCGCCCGCGCCGAGGGTGGTCGTACCGTCCATCGTGTAGGTGCGGTGCGTGCGCGTGGTGCGGCCGTCCACCGTCACCCACTCGGCGTCGGTCCAGGTGGCGTCGAGGGCGTCGCGCGTCTCGCCGTCGGTCCAGCGGTGCGCGGAGGTGTGGGCGAGGGAGCGGGCGACGGTGGTGCGCACCCGGCCGTGCGAGGTGTCCACGTAACCGGCGACGGTCAGGCGGTGGCCGCCCTCGGTGTCCACCCGGTGCTCCCCGCCGGGCGTGTAGGCGGAGGAACCGGCCGGGTCGCCCTCCCGGTGCGCGGTGAGCCGCCCGGTGACCCGCGCGCTCCGCTCGTCCTGCCAGACGAGGACGTTCACGGGGGTGCTCCAGCCGGTCCGCCCCTCGGGTACGCCGACGACCGAGACTTCGACGCGGTGCGGGCGGCCGTCGTTGAGGATCCCGGCGAACGGGGTCAGGTCGTAGGTGACCGGCTTGATGTCGAAGGCGCGCGGGCCGGGGAGCACGTACCAGAGGAAGGGGTTGGACCAGCCGCCGGTCCACACGGTCGGGAACGGCGTGGCGATGCCCGCGAGCCGGCCGTCGACGCGGATCTGCACCTCGCGGTAGGGCCCGCGGCCGGCCTTGCAGGAGTACGGCGCCGGCTCGGGCACGGTCAGGTACCAGTACTCCTCGCAGCCACCGCCGGAGCCGGTCGCGTACACCTCGGCGACGACGCGTTCGCTGTTGCGCGGGGTGGTGAGGGCGGCGCCGCCGTCGAGGGTGAGGACCCGGTCGGGGTTCGCGGGGTCGGGGCGGCCCGGGTGGAAGGTCAGCGTGACCTCGACGTCGAGCACGCCGGTGTAGGTGTCGTCCACGACGTTCCCGATGAGCATCTCGACGTCCCGGCTCCGGCGGAAGGTGTCACCGTAGCGCGTGACGTCCTTCTCCACGGACCATTCGATGCCGTCGGGCGAGGGCTGTGGCGTCGAGGTGCGGAAGATCTCGACCCGGCCGACGTGGAGGTAGCCGAGCCGGTCGTACTGACGCCCCTTCACCCTGCCGTCGAGCCGCAGCACCACCTTGCTCCAGCGGTCGCCGCAGCCCTCGGGCGGGGTGTACCTGCCGCGGTACGGGGTGAAGTCGCGGAACCGCGCCTGCGCGACGGTGACCTCGCAGGACTTCCCCGGCGGCCGGTCGACGGGCGGGGCGGCCGTGACGGGGTCGTGCCAGTCGGTGCCGAACTCGGCGGGGACGCCGGCCGCGTGGGCGGGACCGGCCCCGAGGAGGGTGCTCGCCAGGAGCGCCGCTCCGGCAAGCATGGACATGACGATCCGACTCTTCATGGCGGTGTTCTACGGGGGGTGAGCCGCCCGCGCAACGCGCACCGGCCCGCCGGGGCGGCCCTGTCCCCGGCCGTGTCGGCCGGTTCCGTTCGGTGAGCGGAAAACCTGTTGCCGCCGACCACGTGGCGACGCGAACCTGTCACGGTTTGCTGCCTTCAGCCCTCCCCCCATCCCCCTGACACGAGCCACTGGGACGTCATGCAGATTCAAGACCTTCCATACCCCGACCCGGGCGTGCCCGACGCGCGTTCGGGGCCCCGACTCCTGTGGTGGCTCTTCCGCAGTCAGCTGGGCGGTCAGCTCAAGTCACTGGCCTGGGGCCTGCTGCACTTCGCCTCCGTCGCCGCGCTGCCGTTCTGCGTCGGCGTCGCCGTCCAGGCCGTCGTGGACCGCTCCGGCTCCCGACTGGCCCTGGCGGGCGGCCTGTTGGCGCTGGCCTGCGTCGGCAACGCGGTCGGCGACACCTTCCTGCACCGCACCGCCATCACCAACTGGATCACCGCGGCCGCCCGCGTCCAGCAGCTCCTCGCCCGCAAGGCGGCCCGGCTGGGCTCGGCGCTGACCCGGCGCGTCGCGGCCGGTGAGGTGGTCGCGGTGTCCACGGGTGACGTCGAGAAGATCGGCTGGTTCGTCGAGGCCCTGTCCCGGTTCACCGCGGCCCTCGTCACCATCGTGCTGGTCTGCGCCGGCCTGCTCGTCTACCAGCCGGCCCTCGGCGTGGTCGTCGCCGTGGGCCTGCCCGCGCTGGCGCTCGCCGTGCTGCCGCTGCTGCCCCGCGCCACCCGGCGCGCCGACGTCCAGCGCGAGAAGGCCGGACGCGCCACCGAACTCGCCTCCGACACCGTCGCCGGCCTGCGCGTGCTGCGCGGCATCGGCGGGGAGGAACTGTTCCTCGACCGCTACCGCCGCGCCTCCCAGGAGGTCCGGCACGCGGCCGTGCGCAGCGCCCGGATGTGGTCCCTGATCTCCGCGATCCAGGTCCTGCTCCCCGGGCTGCTGCTCATCGCCGTCGTCTGGCACGGCGTGGGGCTGGCCCGCGAGGGCCGCATCACCGTCGGCGAACTGGTGACCGTCTACAGCTCGGTGATGGTCCTCACCTATCCCCTGCGGCACTTCGAGGAGATCGCCATGGCGTACTCCTTCTCCCGGCCCTCCGCCACGCGGGCGGCGGGCGTGCTGTCGCTGGAGCGGGCCACGGACACGGCCGGATCGCGCGCCGCCGAGGTCCCCTCGGGCGATCTGTACGACCCCCGCACCGGGCTGCTCGCGCCCGCCGGCCTGCTGACGGCCGTGGTGTGCGGCGACCCGGACGCGGCGGGCCTGCTGGCCGAGCGGCTGGGCGGGCACCCCTCGCAGGAGGACGTGTCGGTGCTGCTCGGCGGAGTGCCGCTGGACGACCTCCCGCTGGACAGCGCCCGCACGGCCGTCCTCGTCCAGGACAAGGACCCGGTCCTGCTGTCGGGCACGCTGCGCGAGTTGCTGGACGTCCCCGCCTCGGGCGGCGTCCCGCCCGAGGCGGCGCTGACGGCCGCGCAGTGCGACGACGTGCTGGCGGCGCTGGTGCAGGGCTCGGTGGACGCGGCCGACCCCATGGACGCCCGGATCACCGAACGCGGCCGGTCCCTGTCCGGCGGTCAGCGGCAGCGGCTCGCGCTCGCCCGGTCGCTCGTCACCGACCCGGAGGTGCTCGTCCTGGACGAGCCGACCTCGGCCGTCGACTCGCACACCGAGGCACGGATCGCCCAGGGCGTACGGGAGCTGCGTGCCGGGCGCACGACCGTGGTGTTCGCCTCCTCCCCGCTGCTGCTGGACCGCGCCGACCGGGTGGCGTTCCTGCACGAGGGCGAGGTCGTGGCGGTGGGCGCCCACCGCGAGCTGGTGCACACCGAGCCCCGCTACCGGGCCGTGGTCACCCGCGAGACGGACGGCGAGGCCGCGCCGGTCGGTTCCGTCGCCCTGAAGGACGTCCTGCACGAACTGGAAGAAATCGAGGAGAAGGCATGATCGGCGTCGCGCCCCCGGCGTACGACCCGGCCGCCCCGACGACGGCGAGCACCCTGCCCGTCGGCGCCCCGGCGACCGTCCGCGCGTACGTGGCCGAACTGCTGCGGCGGCACCGCCGGGCGTTCCTGCTGCTGATCGCCGTCAACACGGCGGCCGTGCTCGCCTCCATGGCCGGTCCGTGGCTCCTGGGCGGGCTCGTGGAACGGGTCTCCGGCGGGGTCCGGGAGCTGCGGCTGGAACTCACCGCCGGGCTCTTCGTGGCGGCGCTCGTCCTGCAGGCCGTGTTCGTCCGTCAGGTGCGGCTGCGCGGCGCGGTGCTGGGCGAGCGGATGCTGGCCGACCTGCGCGAGGACTTCCTCGTGCGGTCGGTCGGGCTGCCGCCGGGCGTGCTGGAACGCGCCGGGACCGGCGACCTGCTGTCCCGCATCACCACGGACATCGACCGGCTGGCCAACGCGATGCGCGAGGCCGTGCCGCAGCTGTCGATCGGCGTGGTGTGGGTGGTCCTGCTGATGGGCGGACTGGTCGTCACGGCACCGCCGCTGGCGCTCGCCGTGCTGCTCGCGCTGCCGCTGCTGATCGCCGGCTGCCGCTGGTACTTCCGGCGGGCACCGGCCGCCTACCGCTCGGAGGCCGCCGGGTACGCCGCGGTGGCCGCCGCGCTCGCCGAGACCGTGGACGCGGGCCGGACCGTGGAGGCCCACCGCCTCGGCGAGCGCCGCGTCGCCCTGTCGGAGCGGCGGATCCGGGAGTGGACGGCCTGGGAGCGCTACACGCTCTGGCTGCGGTCGGTGCTCTTCCCGGTCGTCAACGTCACCCACGTGACCGTGCTGGCCTCGGTCCTGCTGATCGGCGGCGTGTTCGCCCTGCACGGCTGGATCGACGTCGGCCAGCTCACCACCGGCGCGCTCATCGCGCAGATGCTCGTCGACCCGGTCGGCATGATCCTGCGCTGGTACGACGAGCTGCAGGTGGCGCAGGTGTCGCTGGCCCGGCTCGTCGGGGTCCGGGACATCGAGCCGGAGGCCGGGGACGCCGCGGTGGTGCCCGAGGGACGCCACGTGCGCGCCGACCGGGTGCACTTCGGCTACCTGGAGGGCGTGGACGTCCTGCGCAAGGTCTCCCTGGAGGTCGCGCCCGGCACCCGGCTGGCCCTGGTCGGCCCCTCCGGCGCGGGCAAGTCCACGCTGGGCCGGCTGCTCGCCGGGATCTACGCGCCACGGGACGGCCGGATCACGCTGGGCGACGCCGAGCTGTCCCGGATGCCCGCCGAGCGGGTCCGCGCGCACGTGGCCCTCGTCAACCAGGAACACCACGTCTTCGTCGGCTCCCTGCGCGACAACCTGCGGCTCGCCCGGACCGGCGCGGTCGACGCCGAGCTGTGGGCGGCCCTCGGCGCGGTCGACGCGGACGGCTGGGCCCGGGCCCTCGACGACGGCCTGGACACCGAGGTCGGCTCGGGCGGTCTGGCGCTCACCCCGGCACAGGCCCAGCAGATCGCCCTGGCCCGCCTGGTACTGGCCGACCCGCACACGCTGGTGCTGGACGAGGCGACGTCCCTGCTCGACCCGCGTGCGGCCCGCCACCTGGAGCGCTCCCTGGCCCGGGTCCTGGACGGCCGCACCGTGATCGCCATCGCGCACCGGCTGCACACCGCGCACGACGCCGACGTCATCGCGGTCGTGGAGAACGGACGGATCAGCGAGCTGGGCAGCCACGAGGAGCTGGTCGCGGCGGACGGGGCGTACGCGGCGCTGTGGAGGTCCTGGCACGGCTGAGCTGGCCGGGACGGGGCCGGGGTCCGGGCGGCCTTCCGGACGGGTCGGGGACGGGTCCGGGTCTGGGTCCGGGCCGTCTACCGGACGGGACTGGGAGAAACCTGGGAGGGATCTGGGCGGCGTCCCAGGCGCGCCGAGGAACGAGGACGAGGCCGTCCCCCGGATGGGCCGGGGACGGATTCGGTCCCGTCTCCATAACGGGCCGGGACGGATTCGGACGGCCTCCCAGGTGCGCGGAGGGAGGAGGACGGGCCCGTCTCCATAACGGGCCGCGGCGGATCCGGGCGGCTTCCCAGGCACGCCGAGGGAGGAGGACGGGCCCGTCTCCATAACGGGCCGCGGCGGATCCGGGCGGCCTCCCAGGCACGCCGTGGGACGAGGGCGGGCCCGCGAGAAACCGTGGCGTTGCGGGGTCCCGAGGCTCGGTGGAAGGCTGGAAGCAGGCACCGGCTCGGGGAACGCCCGAGGCCACTGGTCCCGGGCAGCGCCAGTGCCGTGCGGCGGCGGCCCGGCGCGGGCCCCGGTGAGACGGGCCCGTCCCCACCCCCTGGAGGTACCCGTGAACAGCTCCGGCGGCTGGGGGGACGACGTCTACCAGCCGGATCAGGACGAGCAGAGGGAGGACACGGGGCTGCTCGACGCCGAGGACACCCTGGAGTACGACGGCGTCGACGATCCCCTGGACCGGGGCTGGTCCCCGCCGGAGCGGCCGTGGGCCGTCGAGCACCTCGGGGTGACGGCGGCCGAGCGGCAGCGGGGCGAGACGCTGGACCAGCGGCTCGCCGAGGAACTGCCGGACACCGTCGCCCCGGACGGCGACGGTCTCGGGGACTGCGCGGGCAGCGACGGGGAACTCCTGGACAACGAGGTCGGCGCCGCCCGCTCCGGCCGGCTCGTCGCCCCCGACGAGGGTGCCCACGAGGACGAGGAGGCCGCGCTGGTCGCCACGGACGTGGGCATCGACGGTGCCGCGGCGTCGGCCGAGGAGGCAGCCGTCCACATCGTCGACGAGGACATCCTGCCCGGTTGACCGCACCGGGTGACCGCAGAACCGACCCGAGCCGCCCGAGGAGCATCCATGCAGCAGGACAAGCACCCCGACTACCACCCCGTCGTCTTCCGCGACCGTGCCGCCGGCTACGCCTTCCTCACCCGGTCCACGGCCACCAGCGACCAGACCATCGAGTGGGACGACGGCGAGACCTACCCGGTCGTGGACGTGGAGATCTCCTCGGAGAGCCACCCCTTCTACACGGGCAAGGCCCGCACGGTGGACTCGGAGGGCCGGGTCGCGGCCTTCGAGCGGCGGTACGGCAGCGGCTGAGCGCCACGCCCCCGGCCCTGTTGCGTCCCCGGCTTGCGGCCGGCGCTCAGATCACGTTGAGCGCCGCCGCGCAGCCCACCCCGCCCAGCAGCATGAACGCCGGCATCAGCACCCTGAGCTCGACCCAGCTGCCCGCCCGGAACCGCATGAACTTCGGCGGGCCCACCGGGTACCAGCGCTTGCGCCCCACCGGGATGGGCCACAGGATCGGGCAGCCGGAGACGGTCAGCGCGTCCCCGATGTCGTGCACGATCGCACCCAGCACCACCGGCAGCCCCAGCCACAGGTACTCCTGGCCAGGCGCCGTGAACAGCCAGTCCGCGCCGTTGCCCGGCTGGTCCAGCGTGCCCGCGAGGATCCACGCCGTGGTCGCGGCCAGCAGCCACACCAGGACGTCGGCGCTGGAGCCGCGGGTCGCCCGCCACAGCAGGCCCTCGATGGCCAGGACCAGGTGCACGAAGAGGATCGCGAGCACGCCCCAGCGGTCACTGGTGATCGCCACGGCCGAGGTGCCCACGCCGATCAGGACCGCCCACAGCCAGGTGTGCGTGAGCGTGCGGTGCCCGCCGGAGCGGCGCGGGTCGCCCTGCTTCTTCGTGGCCTTGTAGACGGCGTACGACAGCTTGTCGACGATCTCGCACAGCCAGCGCGACAGCGGCCCGAAGGCCCGGGAGATGGTGGCCGCCTTGTGGTCCAGGTCCGGGGCGAGGGCGGCTCCGGCGCAGACCAGGGCGCCGACGAGGAGGACCGGCCAGGGCATCGGCTGCCCGGCGGCGGCCGCGGCCGCGCCGACGCCGAGCCAGGCGGCGGCGCCCGACAGTGAGTGTGCTGGTCCCATCATGGCCGTGGCCCGCCCCATTCCTCGTGTGCCGCTGTCCAGTTGACCGGGTGCGCTGACGCGTCGTCGGCGCCCCAGCGTAGCGTTCGTGATCTTCCGGGCCGCAGCCGATTCCCGCATCGGGCACCGGGCCAGGCAAGATGGGGGCGTGACCCTCATCGATCAGCTGCCGCCGACCGCCGACCCCGACGCCTTGTACGAAGCCTTCGAGTCGTGGGCCGGCGAGCGGGGTCTCACGCTCTACCCCCACCAGGAGGAGGCGCTGATCGAGGTGGTCTCCGGCGCGAACGTGATCGTGTCGACGCCCACCGGGTCCGGCAAGAGCATGATCGCGGCGGGCGCGCACTTCGCGGCCCTGGCGCGGGACGAGGTCACCTTCTACACGGCGCCGATCAAGGCGCTGGTGTCGGAGAAGTTCTTCGAGCTGTGCAAGATCTTCGGCACGGAGAACGTCGGCATGCTCACCGGCGACGCCTCGGTCAACTCCGACGCCCCGGTCATCTGCTGCACCGCCGAGGTCCTCGCCTCGATCGCGCTGCGCGACGGCAAGGACGCGGACGTCGGCCAGGTCGTGATGGACGAGTTCCACTTCTACGCGGAGGGCGACCGCGGCTGGGCCTGGCAGATCCCGATCCTCGAGCTGCCGCAGGCGCAGTTCGTGCTGATGTCGGCGACGCTCGGCGACGTCTCCTTCTTCGAGAAGGACCTCACCCGCCGCACCGGCCGTCCGACGGCGGTGGTCCGCTCGGCGACCCGCCCGGTGCCGCTGTCCTACGAGTACCGCTACACCCCGCTCACCGAGACGCTCACCGACCTGCTCCAGGCCCGGCAGGCGCCCGTCTACATCGTGCACTTCACGCAGGCGCAGGCCGTCGAGCGGGCGCAGGCGCTGATGAGCATCAACATGTGCTCGAAGGAGGAGAAGGAGCAGATCGCCGAGCTGATCGGCAACTTCCGCTTCACCACCAAGTTCGGCCGCAACCTCTCCCGCTATGTCCGGCACGGCATCGGCGTCCACCACGCCGGCATGCTGCCCAAGTACCGCCGCCTGGTGGAGAAGCTCGCGCAGGCCGGCCTGCTGAAGGTCATCTGCGGCACGGACACCCTCGGCGTCGGCGTGAACGTGCCCATCCGCACGGTGCTCTTCACGGCCCTCACCAAGTACGACGGCACCCGCGTGCGCACCCTGCGGGCCCGGGAGTTCCACCAGATCGCGGGCCGTGCCGGGCGGGCCGGGTACGACACGGAGGGATTCGTCGTCGCCCAGGCCCCCGAGCACGTCGTAGAGAACGAGAAGGCCCTCGCCAAGGCCGGTGACGATCCCAAGAAGCGCCGCAAGGTCGTCCGCAAGAAGGCTCCCGAGGGTTTCGTCGCCTGGTCGGAGCAGACCTTCGACAAGCTCATCGCCTCCGAACCGGAGCCGCTGACCTCGCGGTTCCGGGTGACCCACACGATGCTGCTGTCGGTGATCGCCCGCCCCGGCAACGCCTTCGAGGCGATGCGCCGGCTGCTGGAGGACAACCACGAGCCGCGCAAGCAGCAGCTGCGGCACATCCGCCGCGCCATCGCCATCTACCGCTCCCTGCTGGACGGCGGAATCGTCGAGAAGCTCGACGAGCCGGACCCCACCGGCCGGATCGTCCGGCTCACCGTCGACCTCCAGCAGGACTTCGCCCTCAACCAGCCGCTGGCCACGTTCGCGCTCGCCGCGTTCGAGCTGCTCGACCCCGAGTCGCCGTCGTACGCGCTCGACATGGTGTCCGTCGTGGAGTCGACCCTCGACGACCCGCGCCAGATCCTCGCCGCCCAGCAGAACAAGGCGCGCGGCGAGGCCGTGGCCCAGATGAAGGCGGACGGCGTCGAGTACGAGGAGCGCATGGAGCGCCTCCAGGACATCACCTATCCCAAGCCGCTGGAGGAGCTGCTCTTCCACGCGTACAACACGTACCGCAAGAGCCACCCCTGGGTCGGCGACCATCCGCTGTCGCCGAAGTCAGTCATCCGGGACATGTACGAACGGGCGCTGTCCTTCACGGAGTTGGTGTCCCACTACGAGCTGGCCCGCACCGAGGGCATCGTGCTGCGCTATCTGGCCAGCGCCTACAAGGCCCTCGACCACACCGTCCCCGACGACCTGAAGTCCGAGGACCTGCAGGACCTGATCGAGTGGCTGGGCGAGATGGTGCGCCAGGTCGACTCCAGCCTGCTGGACGAGTGGGAGCAGCTCGCCAACCCGGAGGAGATGACCGCCGAGGAGGCCCAGGAGAAGGCCGACGAGGTCAAGCCGGTCACCGCCAACGCGCGCGCCTTCCGCGTCCTGGTCCGCAACGCCATGTTCCGCCGCGTCGAGCTGGCCGCCCTCGACCAGGTCGAGGAACTGGGCGAGATGGACGCGGAGTCCGGCTGGGACGCCGACGCCTGGGGCGAGGCGATGGACAAGTACTGGGACGAGTACGACGACCTCGGCACCGGCCCCGACGCCCGCGGCCCCAAGCTGCTGCTCATCGAGGAGGAGCCGCAGAACGGGCTGTGGCGGGTCCGGCAGATCTTCCACGACCCGAACGGCGACCACGACTGGGGCATCAGCGCGGAGATCGACCTCGCCGCCTCGGACGCGGAGGGCCGCGCGGTCGTGCGCGTCACCGACGTCGGCCAGCTGTGACCGGCCGGACAGCAGCGAGCACAGGAGCATCCCACCCATGACGACGAACCCGGCCGACAGACTCGTCGACCTGCTCGACCTGGAGCAGATCGAGGTCGACATCTTCCGTGGCCGCAGCCCGGACGAGTCCCTGCAGCGGGTCTTCGGCGGACAGGTGGCGGGCCAGGCCCTGGTCGCCGCCGGCCGCACCACGGAGGGCGACCGCCCCGTGCACTCGCTGCACGCCTACTTCCTGCGCCCCGGCCGCCCGGGTGTGCCGATCGTCTACCAGGTGGAGCACGTGCGCGACGGGCGCTCCTTCACCACCCGGCGGGTCACGGCCGTGCAGCAGGGCCGCACGATCTTCAACCTCACCGCCTCCTTCCACAAGCCGGAGGACGGCAGCTTCGAACACCAGCTGCCTCCGGCCCGCACGGTCCCCGACCCCGAGTCCCTGCCCACGGTCACGGACGAGATCCGCCAGCACTTGGGCGCGCTCCCCGAGCAGCTGGAGCGGATGGCCCGCCGCCAGCCCTTCGACATCCGCTACGTGGACCGGCTGCGCTGGACCGCCGAGGAGGTCCAGGGCGCCGAACCGCGCAGCGCCGTGTGGATGCGTGCCGTCGGACCGCTCGGCGACGACCCGCTCGTGCACACCTGTGCCCTGACCTACGCCAGCGACATGACCCTGCTGGACGCCGTCCGCATCCCCGTCGAGCCGTTGTGGGGGCCGCGGGGCTTCGACATGGCTTCGTTGGACCACGCGATGTGGTTCCATCGCCCGTTCCGCGCGGACGACTGGCTGCTGTACGACCAGGAGTCCCCCATCGCCGTCGGCGGCCGCGGTCTGGCCCGCGGCCGGATCTACGACCGCGACGGCCGGCTGGTGGTGTCGGTCGTGCAGGAAGGGCTCTTCCGGAAGCTGGGCTGACGCCCGGGCGCCGGCCCGGCCGGACGGTTCCGATCGCGCCCGCGCCGTGATCCGGCGACCATGGCAGGAGGCGGCCCAGCCGGCGTCACGCGCCCGCCGATCCGGGAGGTGACCACGCTGCACACCGTGCTTCCCGTGCTGTTCGCGGTCTGCGCGGCCCTCAGCAACGCCGTCGCGACGGTGTTGCAGCGCAAGGCGGCGCTGTCCGTGCCCCGCTCCGAGGGCCTGCGGGCCGGGCTGATGCTCGATCTGCTGCGTCGGCCCGTCTGGCTGGCCGGCATCCTCGCGGTGATCGGCGCCGCCGTCTTCCAGGCGGTGGCACTGGCGACCGGCCCGCTGACGATCGTGCAACCGCTGTTCGTGCTGGAACTGCCGCTCACGCTGGTCGTCGCCTCGCTGCTGACGCGCCGGCGGCTGCCGGGCTCGGGCTGGCTGGCCGTGACGGTCGTGGTGGCGGGGCTTGCGGTCGCGCTCGCCGCCGCCTCCCCCTCCGGCGACCGCACCCATGTGGAGCTGGACCGCTGGATCCCCGCGCTCGCCGTGTGCGCGGGCGCGGTCGCCGGTCTGGCCCTGGCGGCCCTCAAGCGTCCGGAGGGCCGGGCCCGGGCGGCCTGCCTAGGTGCCGCGACGGCCATCAGCTACGCGGTGACCGCGGCGCTGATGAAGGCGGCGACCCACATCCTCGACGAACAGGGGCTCGTCGGTTTCCTCACCACGTGGCAGACGTACGCGTTCGCCGCGACCGGGGTGTGCGCGCTGTTCCTTCTGGAACACGCCATGCAGGCCGGCCCCCTGGTCGCCTCCCAGCCCGCGCTCACCCTCGGCGACGCCCTGGTGAGCCTCGCCCTCGGCATCCTGCTGTACGAGGAGACGGTCCGCTCCGGGTGGTGGCTGCTGCCGCAGCTGTTCGGTGTCGCACTGATCGCCGCCGGGGTCCTCGTCCTGGCGCGGATCCCACTCACCCAGTCCCTGGTGGCGCCGGACGAGGAGCGCCGGACGGTGGACGCGCCGTGAGTGGCGGACCGCTGGATCAACGCCGTGCGGGTGTCGGCGGGGCGGGTGCCGGTGCGGTGGGTGCCGGTGCGGTGGATGCCAGCTCGGCGGGTGCCGGCGCGGCGGGTTGCTTCGTGCCGGGTTCACGTGTGGCTTCCCTTCCGTGTTCCTTGATGCCGACTGGCCGGGCCGGCCGGGTAGACCTGGCTGGCCGGGCGCCGCTGTAGTACGTCCGGTTCGTCTCTCGGAGTGCCGCGTCGGCTGTGGGCCCTGGGAGGGGCGGTGGGGACTGACGTGCTCCCGGCAGATCGACGGCTTCTGCGCCGCAGTCGTCCGATCAGACCGGTCGGCTTCCGGACAGCGAGGGGCGTCGGCTTCGGGACGGTGCGGGGCGTCGGCTCCCCCGGGCGTGGTGTCGGCTGCGGTACGGCGGAGGGCGTCGGCTCCGTCGCAGATGGTTCCGGTCCTACGGCCGGGCTCGGGTCCAGGGTCGGCTCCGGCGCCGGGCGTAGGGACGGGCCTTGCCCGCGGGCCGTCTCCATCGTGTGGGCCAGGTCCGCGCGGAACCAGGCGACCTCGTCCGGATCGCTCGCCGTCATGAGCCGCTCGGCCAGCTCGGCGGCAGGTGAGCCGGGTGCGCCGTGGGCGGACAGGCGGGGACGGAAACGCTCCAGGTGGGCCCGCTCACGAGGATCCTCGACGACTTCCGCCACATCCGCGGGCGCGAGGAGGCCGGCCACGGCTGCCGCGCGTGCCCACGGATCGTCGCCCGCCTGCCGCAGCAGGAACCCGCTGTGGCGTCCCCGCCAGTTGCGGGGGCGACGGTCCAGCCCCGCCTTCAGCCCGCCCCGGATCTCCGCGGGCAACCGCCCGGACAGCAACCGGGCGTTGCTCGCCTCGGCCGCGAACTGCCGGAGTTCTTCGGCCAGATACAGCCAGACGACGGTCCTGTACCGGTTCACGTAAAACCTGACCGGAACGAGCAGGCCGTAGCGGGCCAGGTTCGTGAACCTGGTGGGCGCGATCTCCAGGAGTGCGGCGCCCTCGTTGGTGCCGGTGGTCCGGACGCGCTCCCGGAGTCCGTCGGGGAAGTCGGCGGCAGCACGCAACCGGTCAAGTTCAGCGCGTGCGAGGCGTCGGCCCCCGCCGCCCTCGTCCGGGACGGTCCTCACGAGCCCCAGGCTCACCGCGAGGTCGAACTCGCCCGGCTTGAGGCCTAGTTCGCGTGCGGCCCGGCTCGGGCCGAGAGTGGGATCGTCGGTCTTCGCGATCGTGCCTGACATGGTGGTCTCCCCCGTGGAGTCAGCGGCTCCGGAACGTGCATGGTCACGATGTGTGTGTCGCCAGCAGGCGTCATGGCCATGCGGCGGTAGCCGTGTGCTGCCGCTCTGTGCGGTCGCCGTGTGCGGTCGCCGTGTGCGGTTTCGTGAAAAGACCGTAGCCGGTTCCGACCGCCACGCGCCGAGCCTGTGGATAACTCCACGGGGAAGAAAAACGCGCAGGTCAGACGCCTGTGTCCGGCTTCCGTTCGGGCTGGCGGGCATCCACGTCGAGGTGCTCGCCCACCCGGTTGACCAGAAGCGTCATCTCGTACGCGATCTGGCCGATGTCGGCCTCCGCACCGCTGAGGACGCACAGACAGCTGCCCGCGCCGGCCGCGGTCACGAAGAGCACCGCGTCGTCGAACTCGATCATCGTCTGGCGGACGCCGCCCGCCCCGAAGTGCCGTCCCGAGCCCTTGGCCAGGCTGTGCAGACCGGACGACACGGCCGCGAGGTGCTCGGCGTCCTCGCGGCGCAGTCCGGTACTCGCGCCCGTCACCAGGCCGTCGTTGGACAGGACCAGTGCGTGCCGGACCTCGTGGACGCGTTCGGTCAGGTCGTCCAGCAGCCAGTCGAGTCCCTGGTTCTGCGCCATGTCCCGATCTCCCCGTTTTCTCCCCGTACGAATCTCCTCCTGGCCGGAGGATCTCCACGCCAGCCTTCCCCAGGACCGCGGTCGGGGCAAGGAGGATGGGAGCCATGGCAGAGAAGATGACCGACGCGCAATGGCGGGAGTTCGTCTCCTACGGCACTCGGACCGGAAAGCTCTCCACGGTCCGGTCCGACGGCAGTCCGCATGTGGCTCCGGTCTGGTTCGTGCTGGACGGGGAGGAACTGGTGTTCAACACCGGCAAGAGCAGTGTCAAGGCGCGCAACATCGCCCGGGACGGCCGGGTAGCGCTGTGCGTGGACGACGACCGGCCGCCGTACTCGTTCGTCGTGCTGACGGGGCGTGCCCGGGTCTCTGAGGACCTCGACGAGGTGCGGCACTGGGCCACCCGGATCGGCGCCCGGTACATGGGTGAGGAGCGCGCCGAGGAGTTCGGCGCCCGCAACGGCGTCCCGGGCGAACTCCTCGTACGCGTCAGCATCGACCGGGTCCTGGCGGAGCGGAACGTCGCGGACTGACCACGCGGCCACCGCGGTCAGCCCACCGGGTCGACCCACCGGGTCAGCCCACCGAGTCGAGGAGCCGGGCGGTGTGCATCCGCCCGGCGTACTCGACGAGCCGGATCAGCACCTCCTTACCCGAGTCGCGGTCCCGCGCGTCGCACAGCACGACGGGTGCGCCCCGGTCGAGGTCGAGGGCACGGGAGACGTCCGGTGCGCCGTGCCGCCGGGCGCCCGCGAAGCAGTTGACGGCCACCACGAACGGGATGCGCCGGTGCTCGAAGTAGTCGACGGCGGGGAAGCAGTCCTCGAGGCGCCGGGTGTCCGCGAGGACGACCGCGCCGAGCGCCCCCTGCGACAACTCGTCCCACAGGAACCAGAACCGGTCCTGGCCGGGTGTGCCGAACAGGTACAGGGACAGGTCGGAGCGGATGGTGATGCGCCCGAAGTCCATGGCGACGGTCGTGGTCGTCTTGTGATCCACGCCGTCGGTGTCGTCCACCGACCGGCCCGCCTCGCTGAGCTGTTCCTCGGTGCGCAGCGGCCGGAACTCGCTGACGGCGCCGACCAGGGTGGTCTTCCCCACCCCGAATCCCCCGGCGACCAGTACCTTCAACGCCAGTGCGGCGCTCTCGCCGTCCACGGCGTCGGTTTGCTCGGAGACCATTGATCACTTCTCTCGGGAGTACGGCAAGGGGTGACGTGCCTGCGGGCAGGACGCGGGTGCAAGCGGCTGTGTCTCCGGGCCGGCCTGGTACGTCCGCCGTCATGGCGTAGGGACGGACGGGCGGGACCACCTCGTTGTCGTACACGCCCCCGGCTGCCCTGCGCCTTGCGGGTGCCCTGCGCCTTGCGGGTGCCCGTCACGTCCTCGGTCGTCTGCGCGGACCGCCCCTCCCGTCTCATCCGGCGGCGCACCGACGCGGGGCGCCGTGCCGAGGTGCTCGCCGACGCGCTCGACCCGGCCGGCGCGCACGACAGCGCGGAGGGCAGCCACCCCAGGACGGCGTGGTCCAGGTGTTCCATGGCCCTGGGCCACTAGACCCGGAGCAGGCGCGCGAAGGGGGCGCATTCCGGAAGTCGTTGGAATATGACGCGGCGGTGCACCGGAACGATCGGGTCACGCTCGAACGTGCGCGCTGAGGCGTCATCCCTGCCGGTGAGGGATCATGCGGTGCATGAGCGACGACCAGACGCGTGTCCAGGAGTTCTTCACCGCCCGCGCCGCCGACTGGGACTCCCGGTTCCCCGACGACGGCCCGGCCTACGCCGCCGCCGTCGCGGAGCTCGGGCTGCGCGCGGGAGACCGTGTGCTCGACGCCGGATGCGGCACCGGACGCGCCCTGCCGCCCCTGCGGGCCGCCGTGGGGCCCTCGGGCGTCGTGCTCGGGGCGGATCTGACCCCGGCCATGCTGCGGGAGGCCGTGCGAGCCGGACGCGACCGTGACGGGACGCTGCTGCTCACGGACGTCGCCGCGCTGCCCTTGCGCACGCGGTCCCTGGACGCCGTGTTCGGGGCGGGGCTCATCTCGCACCTGGCCAGCCCCGCCGAGAACCTCCGGGAACTGGCCCGTGTGGTGCGCCCCGGTGGCGTGCTGGCGCTCTTCCATCCGATCGGCAGGGCCGCTCTCGCAGCCCGCCACGGCCGCCCGCTCACCCCGGAGGACCTGCGCGCCGAGCCCAACCTTCGTCCGCTGCTGGCCCGGTCGGGGTGGCGTCTGACGTCGTACGTCGACGAAGACTCCCGTTTCCTGGCCCTGGCCGTCCGCGAGGACTGAGTGTTCCCTCAGCCCGCCTCGACGCCCGGCGCCCCCGCGTGCCGCACCGGGCAGCCCCGTACGCCCGGTACCGGTCGTGTCCCCAGCTCGGCGAGTTCGTACCCGTTCGGGTATCCCTTGATCTCCCGGTTCTGGCGGGCGAAGTGCGGGGCGCGCCGGGGCGGCAGCAGCCGGACGGCACGTCACCTCAGCCATACCGCGCGACGCACCCACGCGCGCGTGCCGGCGCCGGGCGGGCTGTAACGGAACGCCTCCAGCAGCGAGTCGTCGAGCAGCGAGAGGGTCGTGGTCCGCAGCAGCGGCGCCAGCGGTCGCGGGTACCAGGAGGCCATCAGGGCGAGCGTGGCGTCCGAGACGCGGCGGGCGTCCGGGTCCCAGGCGAAGTGGGCCGCCTCGTAGTCGTCGAGGCAGGTCTCGAACTCCTCGTACGTCTCCGGGACGTCCTTGATGCCCATGTGACGGCCGAGGGTGCGGTAGTGGACGACGCTGGCGACGGTCTCGTGGCGGGACATCCGGCGCCAGCCGTAGGCGTCGATCCATCGTTTCGGCATCACGACGAACGTGCAGAGCACGTAGCGCATGTCCTCGTCGCTGATGTCGTAACTGCGGTGCATCTGGTTGATCCGTCGGATCGCGGTCCGGCCCTGCTCGCTGCCGAAGCCGTGTTCGACGATGGCGTCCAGGAGCAGTGAGGTGTCGTCGTAGCGCTTCTGCGCGCGGTCCGTGAGCTCCGCGGTGCGGGCGAGCAGCCGGCCGATGCTCGGAACGGCGTAGGTGCGGTACAGGGCGAACTCCAGGGAGCGGGCGAAGTCCCAGGGGAACTCGTAGGCCACACTGAGCCGGTAGATCTCCGTGGCCTCGCGGTACGGGTCCATCGCGCGGATTCGTTCGAGCCGTTCGTACCGCTTCACCGTGCCGTCCCCCTTCTGCCTCCGGACCTCCAACCCTACGTTGGTGACCGGGAGATGGACGGTGAGCGGGACGGCGCGGCGCGCAGGGGGAAGGTGGTCAGCATGTGGGACAGGGTCCGTAAGGCCGGTGGAAGAGTCGCTGGTGCGCTGCGGCCGGAACCCAAGGCGGGCGGCGGTGAGCGACCGCACAATCTCTTCGAGGCCGCGGCCGTCTACGTCGCGGCGAACGCGCAGGACGACCGGGAGCGGGCCGACGAGGCGGCCGGCTGGGTGTCGCCGGAGGCGCTGTCGTTCGGGGTGAACGAACTGGCCTGTCGGGCCGTGGTCGCGCTGGCGCGTGAGCGGGGCGAGTCCCCCGGGGCCGTGGCTCGTGAGCTGCTGGGGCTGCCGGCGGCGTGACGGATCGGGCGCCGGACGGCCGATTCGCCCCTGTCCGCCGGAAAACTGCAGCTCCGGGTGCGGTTGCGAGGTCGTGACAAGCGGCTTCCGCGCGCACTAGGGTGCGCGCCGGTGGACGAATGGATGGGGAGGCTGGGATGGCCGGGACGGACGAGGACGCCGTCGCCGCCGCGGACGATGCGCTCTATGTGCTCACGGCGGTGCTGCTGACGCCGGCGAAGTTCCCGAGTGTGCTGGGCGACGACTATCCGGAGGCGTGCGCGGCGCTCGGCCTCGCACCGCTGGCCGACGGCTACGGCCTGGTGCTCGGCCAGGACGGCGAGGGCGCCCGGTGGACCGTGGTCATCGACGATGTCTCCCTGGTGGCGGTCGCGATCGCGTCGTGGGACTGCGGCATGGAGTACGAGCTGTCACCCGACGAGCGCACGGTGGTCGCGGCCCTGCCGGGCTGGCCCCTCGCTGTCGCGGTCGCGGCGCCCGGTGTGCCCGCGCCGCACGATCCCGGCCCGGAGGCCGACGACCGGCCGCCGCTGGCTCCGCCGGACACCAGTGTGTGGGGTCCGGCTCAGCGGCGCCTGGGCGCGGACGAGATCGCGCTGCAGTGGACGACGTGGCGGGAACAGGTCGACGACACGGCCTTCGCGCAGCCGGGGCCGACGGCGGCGACGGGTGGCACGGGCGGGGCCGCCGATGGCCCCGGCCACGGAGGGGAGGGCGGGCGGCCGGGCCACAGCGGCATCCGGCGCGTCCTGGCGGAGGCCCGCACCTACATCGACTCGCCACCGCCCCTGGGCCGGGTCCGCTCCTCCTTCGCACCGGGTGACGCGCGGACCCTGCGGGCCGACGGTCCCGGCTGGTCGCTGGTGGCCAGGACCGACGACATCGCCTTCGTGCTGCTGGACGAGGAGCCCGGCGAGGTCCTGCCGGTGGGCCGGGGCCCGGAACTGCCGGGCCTCCTCGCGGCGCTGGACAAGATGGCCGTACGGCCGAACTGATCGGCCCGGACGATCAGCTATCCGGCGGGTCGGCGCTCCGGCCAGTCGGTTCGCCGGGCGGCCCTCGCCGGGCGATTGGCTCTCCCGAGTGATTGGCCCGCCCGAGTAATTGGGTCGCCCGAGCGATTGGCTCGCCGGGTGACTGGCAATCAAGCGGTCGGCGATACCGCGCACGGCGACCGGACGATCAGCGGCCCAACTCCTTGCGGGTGACGCGGCGCAGCCTGCGCCGCTGTGCCGGATCCAGCGTGAGGTAGGCGGCGGCCGGGACTCCGAGGATGATCAGAAGCGCGGCCCACCAGGGCAGCCAGATCAGCAGGATGAGCCCGGCCGCCACACCGCCCGCGGCGGCTTGGCGTTCTTCGACATGACTGTCGCCTCCTTCGCGGCCACTGCCGCTCTCTGATCTGAGAACGGGCCCGCGCATCCAGCGGTTCCGACGCCGCCCCTGACACATCCCTGAGTCGCGGCCCCTAGGCGACCCTGAGAAGAGGCACTGCTGCGGCAGAACACCGCGGCGCACGCTCGCGCATCCATGGTGGCCCATCTCACATCCCCACCCCACCTCTGCAGCCCGAAAGTGTTGTACTCTCGGCGACTCCGACTCCACTAGTCAAATTTGAGGAATCAGCCATAGCCGCGCAGTCGACTTCCCCGGCACCCTCCTCCGACGTCTCCGAACTGACTCACTGCCACACGGTGTTCCTGCCCGGTGACCCGGCCCGCACCGGCGCTGTCGCTTTCTGGCGATCGGACGGCGCACCCGCTGCGGCCGTCTCATCGACGTCCGTCACGTCGGCGGCGTCCGTCACGTCGGCGTCCGTCACGTCAGCGGTCACATCGGCGTCCGTCACGGATCTGACCGTCGCCGTGCCGGGCCGCGACGGGGTCGAGGCGGTGAGCGTGTCCGCCGTGCTGATGCCGGTGAGCGCGGCCCTGCCGCTCCTCACCCACGCACGACTGACCGGACAGGGCCACCGTGCCACCGTCTTCTGGGGCGCGGCCGCCTTCCAGGCCCTGCACCTCGTGGCGCGGGGCCTGCTGCTGCCGGGGCTGTCGCCGGGCGACCACGACGCCTGGCGGGCGGGCCCGCTGGGCGCCCAGGACATCGAGGCCCTGCGCCGCCTCGCCGCCGCGATGCCGCCCGAGGCACACGCCGTGCCGCTGCCGGGCGACGGACCCCTGCGGCTGCCCGAACCGGAGCAGCTCCTGCGCGCCTTCCTCGACGCCGTGGCCGACAGCCTGCCCCGTACCCCCGCGGCGCACTTGGTGACGGGCGCTCCCGCCTACGCCTCGAAGGAACCGGTACACCTGCCGGCACTGCGCCCCTGGGCCGCCGATGTCGCCGCCGGTCTCGACGCGGGCGTGCGGCTGTCGCTGCGCGTAGAGGCACACGGACTGACCGGTACGGCCGGAAGCGGCCCCACCGAAACCACCGACGCCCGCACCACCGACGCCGAGGCCGCGCACCCCACGACCGCGCACCCCAAGACCGAAGACCCCAAGACCCAAGACCCCGAGACCCAAGACCCCGAGACCGCAGACTCCGAGGCCGCGGACCTCGAGACCGCGGACCTCGAGGCCGCCGGCGCCGCCGTGACGTTCCGGGCCGTGCTCCAGGTGCACGGCGTGAGCGACCCCGCGCTCGTCGCGGACGCCGCGGACGTCTGGGCCGGTACCGCGGACGAGGCCCTCGGCCCCCGCGCGCGGATGGACTCCCTGCTCGCCCTGCGCCGGGCCGCCCGGGCCTGGGCACCGCTCGCGCCCCTGCTGTCGGCGGCCGTGCCGGACGCGGTGGAACTCGCCGACGACGAGGTCACCGAACTCCTCGGCACGGGCGCCCGCGCCCTCGCGGCGGCCGGCGTGGAGGTGCACTGGCCCAGGGAACTGACCCGCGAGCTCACCACGCGCGCGGAGGTGGGACCTTCCGGCGACGAGCGGGACACCGGCCGCTCCACGGTAGCCGTGCCGTCGTTCCTGTCCGCCGACGCGCTGCTCGCCTTCGACTGGTCCTTCGCAGTGGGCGACCGGGAACTGACCCGCGCGGAGCTGGACCGGCTCGCCGAGGCCAAGCGCCCGGTGGTGCGGCTGCGTGACCAATGGGTGCTCATCGACCCTCGGGAAGTGGCGCTCGCCCGCTCCCGGCAGGACCGCAAGGTCACTCCGGTGGAGGCCCTGGGCACTGCCCTGACCGGCTGGACCGAGGTGGACGGCCGCCGGGTCGAGGTCCGGCCCACCGGCTGGCTCGCGGCGCTGCGGGAGCGGCTGGCGGACCCGGAGGCACAGCGGCCCGTGGCGCAGCCGGCCGCCCTCGCGGCGACCTTGCGGGACTACCAGCGGCGGGGCCTGAACTGGCTCGCGAGCATGACGTCGCTCGGCCTGGGCTGCTGTCTCGCCGACGACATGGGTCTCGGCAAGACGATCACGCTGATCGCGCTGCACCTGCACCGGCAGACCGACACGCGGTCCGCCGGTCCCACGCTGGTGGTCTGTCCGACTTCCCTGATGGGCAACTGGCAGCGGGAGATCGAGCGCTTCGCGCCCGGCACGCCGGTGCGGCGCTTCCACGGCCCACGCCGTGACCTGGCGGGCCTCGCCGACGGGGAGTTCGTGCTGACCACGTACGGCACCATGCGGCTGGACGCGGTCCGGCTGGCGGAGGTGGACTGGGGCATGCTCGTGGCGGACGAGGCCCAGCACGTGAAGAACCCGTACTCCTCCACCGCGCGGCAGCTGCGTTCCATCGGGGCACGCGCGCGCGTGGCGCTCACCGGCACCCCGGTGGAGAACAACCTGTCGGAGCTGTGGGCGATCCTGGACTGGGCGACCCCGGGACTGCTGGGCCGGCTCGCCACCTTCCGCAGGCGGTACGCGGAGGCCGTCGAGGGCGGTCGCGACCCGGCCGCCGCGGACCGCCTGGCCCGGCTCGTACGGCCGTTCCTGCTGCGCCGCCGCAAGTCGGACCCGGGGATCGCGCCGGAGCTGCCGCCGAAGACGGAGACCGACCACGCCGTGTCGCTCACCGCCGAACAGACGGCCCTGTACGAGGCGGTGGTGCGCGAAGCGCTCGCGGACATCTCCGGCGCCGACAGCATGGCGCGGCGGGGCCTGATCGTGAAGCTGCTCACCGGCCTGAAGCAGATCTGCAACCACCCGGCGCAGTACCTCAAGGAGGAGCGGCCGGTGATCTCCGGGCGCTCCGGAAAGCTGGAACTGCTGGACGAGTTGCTCGACACGATCCTCGCCGAGCGCGCGGGCGTACTGGTCTTCACGCAGTACGTGCGGATGGCCCGCCTCCTGGAACGGCACCTCGCAGCCCGCGGCACGCCGTCGCAGTTCCTGCACGGCGGGACGTCCGTCGCCGAGCGCGAGGCCATGGTCCAGCGCTTCCAGGACGGTGAAGTGCCCGTGTTCCTGCTGTCCTTGAAGGCGGCCGGCACCGGCCTGAACCTCACCCGGGCCGAGCACGTCGTGCACTACGACCGCTGGTGGAACCCGGCCGTCGAGGCGCAGGCGACCGACCGCGCCTACCGGATCGGGCAGACCCGGCCCGTGCAGGTGCACCGGATCATCGCGGAGGGAACCATCGAAGACCGCATCGCGCAACTGCTGGTCCGCAAGCGGGAACTGGCGGACGCGGTCCTCGGCTCCGGCGAGGCGGCGCTCACGGAACTGACCGACGCGGAACTGGCCGACCTGGTCGCACTGCGAGGGGGATCGCGATGACTCGGTACGACGGTGACTCGAACGGTGAGCCGGAGCGCACGTTCGCGGCGCTGCCGCCCGCGCACGGGCGGGGCTTCGCACAGACCTGGTGGGGACAGGCGTGGCTGAAGGCGCTGGAGGACACGGCGCTGGACTCCGCGCAGCTCAAGGCGGGGCGCCGGCTCGCCCGCGCGGGAGCGGTCGGCGCCGTGTCCGTGCGCCCGGGCCGGCTCACGGCAGTCGTCCAGGACCGCGACCGCACGGCGCACCGGGCCGACGTCCTGCTGGAGAGGCTGTCTCCCGGGCAGTGGGACCGCCTTTTGGACATGGCGGTGGAGCGGGCCGGGCACGTGGCGGCGCTGCTGGACCGGGAGATGCCGCCGCACCTGGTCGAGGACGCGGCGGCGGCGGGCGTGGAGCTGCTGCCCGGCCTGGGCGACCTGGAACCCCAGTGCGACTGCGGAGCCTGGGACCACTGCGGGCACACGGCGGCGCTCTGCTACCAGGTGGCACGACTGCTGGACCAGGACCCGTTCGTCCTGCTGCTGATGCGGGGGCGGGCGGAGGACGGCCTGCTGGGCGACCTGCAGAACCGCAGTGGCGCGTCCCCCGCGCGGTCCGCCGGGCCGCAGGGCGTGGACGCCGCCGAGGCCTACGCCGCCGGTGACATCCTGCCGTCGCTGCCGCGACTGCCCGCTCCGCCCGACGAGCCCGGTGTGCCGCCCTCCCTGGACGCCGAGACGGCGCCCGCGCCCGGCGTCGACCCTGCAGCGCTGGAGTTCCTGGCCGCGCGGACGGCGGGACGGGCCCACCATCTGCTCGGGGAGGCACTGCGGGGAACCTTCGGGGAGGTGCTGACACCCGCGCAGGACGCCGTGCGGCTGGCCGCGGGCGAAGCCGGGCCGGAGACGGCCGGGCCCAGGACGGCCGCCCCGCAGGAAGCCGCTCCCGTCCGGGGCGTGGCGGACCGTCTCGCCGACGGCTCGGGACGCGGCCGGGAAGGTCTGGCGGTGGCCGTGCGCGCCTGGCGCCACGGCGGTGCGAGGGCACTGGCCGTCCTCGACGAGGAGTGGCGGGTGGAGGGCGAAGCGCTCGCACGCGCGCGTGCCGCCCTGGAATCGGCCTGGGACGCGGACGAGCGGCCCCGACTGCGAGCCCGGGCCAACCGGTGGACGCTCGTCGGCGCGCCGGTCCAGCTGCGCCTCGGCCGGGACGGCCAGTGGTGGCCCTACCGCAAGGAACGCGGCCACTGGGCGCCCGCGGGAGCAGCCGCCCCGGATCCCGCGACGGCACTGGTATCGGCGCTCGGATCAGCGGAATCCGGCGGTGCGGAACTCACCGGTGCGGAACTCACCGGTGCGGAAGTCGCCACTGACGCAGCAGGGCCGGGTTCAGGGCAGTGACGCACACACCGAGGCCCGGGGACGCGCGGAGCGCTTCACGGAAGCAACGATTCCAGCCCGCTCGGCAGGCCACTGGGCAACCCGCTCGGCAGATCGCTCGGCAGGTCACTGGGCAACCCGCTCGGCAGATCGCTCGGCAACCCCGTGGGAATGCCCAGGGACGGCGCGGGCGTACTGCCCGCCCCGTCCCCGGGCTGTTGGTCGCCCGGCGAGTCGTCCCGGCCCGAGGCCATCAGCACCACGACGGACACGGCCGCGACGGCCACGAGGAGGGCCAGCAGCAGGAGCAGTGGATTCCGGCGCCGGGGAGGCCGGGGCGGGTGAGGTGGTACGGGCGGCATGGTCATACCGACCAGGGTCGCCGCGGACCGCCCGGCGTGGGAGCGGCGCACGGGAGCTGATACGAACTCATGCCACGGACCGGATGGTTCCGGGCCATGACGAGCCCACCGTGCCGAGCATGACGAGCCCCGCACCCCTGGCATGACGAGCCCCCCCCCGGCCCCTCTCAGATGTGGGCGGGCCTGCCCCCGGGACCCGGAGCCCGCCGGACCCGCCGACCGGCCGGCGTGACCGGCCAGCGTGACCGGCCGCCTCGACCGGTCGGCGAGACCGGCCGGCGTGACCGGCCGGTCGGATACCACGCGCACGGCGTGGCCGGTCGGTCACCACGCGCGCCGCGTGCCGGTCGACCACCACGCTCGCGTCCGGGCCGACCGGGACCACACGCCCGCGCGCACGGCGTCAGCCGCGCGCCCCCAGCAGGTGGTCCATGGCCAGCTGGTCCAGACGCTCGAAGGCCATTCCGCGGGCCGCGGCCGCCTCCACGTCGAACGCCTCGAACGCCGAGCGGTCGGCGAGCAGGGCCTGCAGGCCGTCCGCGGCGGTGGGCTGGGCGAGCTCGTCCAGACGGGCCGCCCGCAGGGCCTCCTGGACCTCCGGGTCGGCGCGGAACGCCGCCGCGCGCTCCTTGAGGATGAGGTAGTTGCGCATGCAGCCCGCCGCCGAGGCCCACACGCCGTCCAGGTCCTCGGTCCGCGGCGGCTTGAAGTCGAAGTGGCGCGGGCCGGTGTAACCGGCCGACTCCAGCAGGTCGACCAGCCAGAACGCGGCCCGCAGGTCCCCGGCGCCGAAACGCAGGTCCTGGTCGTACTTGATGCCGGACTGGCCGTTGAGGTCGATGTGGAACAGCTTGCCCGCCCACAGCGCCTGCGCGATGCCGTGCGGGAAGTTCAGTCCGGCCATCTGCTCGTGCCCGACCTCGGGATTCACGCCGTACAGCTCCGGACGCTCCAGGCGCTCGATGAACGCCAGGGCGTGCCCGACCGTCGGCAGCAGGATGTCGCCGCGCGGCTCGTTCGGCTTGGGCTCGATCGCGAAGCGCAGGTCGTAGCCCTGGGAGGTGACGTACTCGCCGAGCAGGTCGAAGGCCTCCTTCATCCGGTCCAGGGCCGCACGGACGTCCTTCGCGGCGCCCGACTCGGCACCCTCCCGGCCGCCCCAGGCGACGTACACCTGGGCGCCGAGCTCGACGGCGAGGTCGATGTTGCGGATGGTCTTGCGCAGCGCGTAGCGGCGCACGTCGCGGTCGTTGGCGGTGAACGCGCCGTCCTTGAAGACGGGGTGCGTGAAGAGGTTGGTGGTGGCCATCGGGACCTTCATGCCCGTGGCGTCGAGCGCCTGCCTGAAGCGCTTGACGTGGGCCTCGCGCTCGGTGTCGCTCGAGCCGAACGGAATCAGGTCGTCGTCGTGGAAGGTGACGCCGTGGGCGCCGAGCTCGGCCAGGCGCTGCACCGTCTCGACCGGGTCCAGGGCACGCCGCGTCGCGTCGCCGAAGGGATCCCGTCCCTGCCAGCCGACGGTCCACAGGCCGAAGGTGAACCTGTCCTCGGGGGTGGGCTGGTAGCTCATGCCGCGGCTCCTTGCTCGCTGGGGTATTTCGTCATGCCGATTTACAAATTAGTATGCGAGCAGCTCTCTGGGAAGAGACAAGGTGCCTCCGGACGGAGACACGTGCCGCGCGCAGTAGGGAGAAGCCCGATGTCAGCAGCCGAGGGTCCGCTCGTCGTCGGCGTGGACTCGTCCACCCAGTCCACCAAGGCGCTGGTCGTCGACACGGCCACCGGCCGGGTCGTCGCGAGCGGCCAGGCACCGCACACCGTCTCATCAGGGGCCGGTCGGGAGAGCGACCCGCGCCAGTGGTGGGACGCGCTGTGCGAGGCCCTGCGCCAGTGCGGTGACGCGGCGCACGAGGCGGCCGCGGTGTCGGTGGGCGGCCAGCAGCACGGCCTGGTCACCCTGGACGACCGGGGCGAGCCGGTGCGCCCGGCCCTGCTGTGGAACGACGTGCGCTCGGCGCCGCAGGCGCGCCGGCTCACGGAAGAGCTGGGCGGGGCCAAGTTCTGGGCGGAGCGGACCGGAAGCGTCCCGGCCGCCTCCTTCACGGTCACCAAGTGGGCCTGGCTGGCCGAGCACGAACCGGAGGCGGTCCGCGCCACGAAGGCCGTGCGCCTGCCGCACGACTACCTGACCGAACGGCTCACGGGTCAGGGCACGACCGACCGCGGCGACGCCTCCGGGACGGGCTGGTGGGCTTCCGGGACGGAGGCGTACGACGAGGAGATCCTGGCGCACGTGGGACTCGCCCCGGCCCTGCTCCCCCGGGTGGTGCGGCCGGGTGAGGTGGCGGGCACGGTACGCGACAGCCACGACCTGCCGTTCTCCAAGGGGACGCTGGTCGCTCCGGGCACCGGTGACAACGCCGCGGCGGCCCTGGGTCTGGGCGTACGCCCGGGAACGCCCGTGATGAGCCTCGGCACCTCGGGCACGGTGTACGCCGTGTCGCGGCGCAGGCCCACCGACCCGAGCGGCACGGTGGCGGGCTTCGCCGACGCCCGCGGCGACTGGCTGCCGCTGGCGTGCACGTTGAACTGCACCCTCGCCGTCGACCGCGTCGCGACACTGCTGGGCCTGGACCGCGAGGCCGTCGAGCCCGGCACGGCCGTCACCCTGCTGCCCTTCCTGGACGGCGAACGCACGCCCAACCTGCCCAACGCCTCCGGCCTGCTGCACGGCCTGCGTCACGACACCACGGCCGGCCAGCTCCTCCAGGCCGCCTACGACGGCGCCGTCCACTCCCTGCTGGGCGCGCTCGACCTGGTCCTCGACGAGGACGCCGACCCTTCGGCGCCCCTGCTGCTGATCGGCGGCGGCGCCCGGGGCACGGCCTGGCAGGAGACCGTACGGCGGCTGTCGGGGCGTCCCGTGCAGGTGCCCGAGGCGAAGGAACTGGTGGCGCTGGGGGCCGCCGCGCAGGCGGCGGGGCTGCTGACCGGGGAGGACCCGGCGGCGGTCGCACGCCGGTGGGACACGGCGGCCGGGCCCGTGCTCGACGCCGTGGAGCGGGACGAGGAGACGCTGAACAGGATCGCCGGGGTACTCTCCGACGCGGCTCCGCTGCTGGAGCGGCCCACCGACACCCACTGAGGACTGGCGTCAGGCATGACCGCACCGCTGCACGAGACCCGTCCGGCCGGGCCGGGACGCTCGCCGCACGAGCCCCTCTCCGCCGGAGGGGGACGCGCGCTGCCCGACACCCAGCAGGGCATGCGCCGCCGCAACCTCGCCCGTGTGCTGCACGCCGTGCGCGCCGAGGGGCCGCTCTCCCGGGCCGCCGTCGCCTCGCGGATCGGCCTGACCCGGGCGGCGGTGTCCACCCTCGTCGACGAACTGATCCGCTCGGGACTGCTGGAGGAGCTCGGGCCGGAGCGTCCCGGGCGGGTCGGCCGCCCCGGCTCGGCGCTCGCGGTCAGCGGACGCGGTCCGGCCGGGATCGGTGCGGAGGTCGGCGTCGACCACCTCGCGGTCTGCGCCGTCGATCTGCGCGGCACGACCCGGGCGCGGGCGATACGGCAGGGCGCCAACCGCGGCCGCTCCCCCGGGCCGGTGCTCGCCGAGCTGACCGAACTGATCCGCCGGGTCGTCGCCGAGGCGGAGGACGAGGGCCTGTGGCCCGCCGGGCTCGCGGTGGCCGTACCGGGCCTGGTGGCACGCGACGCCCGGACCGTGGTCCGCGCCCCGAACCTCGACTGGCACGACACGGACCTCGGTGCGCTGCTGCCGGCGGACCTCCCGCTGACCGTGGACAACGAGGCCAACTTCGGCGCCCTGGCGGAACTCTGGCTCGGGGAGGACACCCCGCCCGACTTCCTGCACGTGTCGGCGGAGATCGGCATCGGCGCGGCGGTGGTCGTGGACGGCGGGCTGCTGCGCGGAACGCGCGGTTTCGCGGGCGAGCTGGGACACGTGCCGGTCCGGCCCGACGGCCCGGAGTGCGCGTGCGGCGGGCGCGGGTGCCTGGAGCAGTACGCCGGTGAGGAGGCGGTGCTGCGCGCGGCCGGTCTGGAACCGGACGAGGACCGGGTGGGACTGCTCGCGGGACGTGCGGCACAAGGTGACGCGGACGTCCGCCGGGCCCTGCGCGAGGCGGGCACCGCGCTCGGCATCGCCCTGACCGGCGCGGTCAACCTCCTCGATCCCGAGAGCGTGGTGCTGGGCGGGGAACTGTCCGGGCTGGCGCCCTGGCTGCTGCCCGCGCTCCGGGACGAGCTGGCCCGGCGCACCGCGGGCCCGGCCTGTCCCGTGTCCGTGTCGCGGCTGGGCCCGGAGGGACCGCTGCTGGGAGCGGCGCACTCGGTCGTGCGAGCGGTGCTGGACGATCCAGCGGCCGTCGCCGAGCGGGCCTGACCCGGCGTCCGGTGCCCGCCGGCCCGACAGCCCGCAGGCTCACGTCAGGAATGCGCAATCACCCCGTCGGGTGAGCGAGTTGTCCACAAGTCCTTGTCCGTCCACCGAAACGCATCGCGTCCTTCGGACCTTCCGGCACGCGTCGTACGTTGATCCACGCGGGCCACGACCGGCGGGCCGGGAGACACCCGGCCGCCGTTGCGCAGCCGAGCGCGTGACCTCCGCCCGCGGACCAGGAAGGCACATCGATGGACCGGACCACCTCCTCCCCCAGCAGGCGTCGCCTCCTCGCAGGAGCCGCTCTCACCGCCGTCCCCTTCACCCTGCTCCCCGGCACGGGAGCCGCGGCCCGGCCCCGGGCCGTCGATCACCCCGGAGCCGCGTGGCACCCGGCGAGCCGCGCCAACTACACGCCGTCCAACCGCCCACGGGCCCACCCGCTGCACTACGTGGTCGTCCACGTCGCGCAGACGACGTACTCCGGCACCCTGTCCGTCTTCCGCGACCCCCGGGAGAAGGTGTCCGCGCACTACGTGGTGCGTTCCGACGGGCGGGTGGCGCAGTGCGTGCGCGAGGCCGACATCGCCTGGCACGCGGGGAACTGGGACTACAACACCCGCAGCATCGGCATCGAGCACGAGGGCTGGGTGGACCGGCCCCGGTACTTCACCGACGCCATGTACGAGCGGTCGGCCCGGCTCACGGCGGCGATCTGCGCGCGCTACGGCATCCCCCGCAACCGCGCGCACATCATCGGCCACCACGAGGTGCCGGGCAGCGATCACACGGATCCGGGCCGGCACTGGGACTGGAAGCGCTACCTCAGACTGGTCAAGTCGGCCTGAGAGAACGGGCGGTGTCCCCTGGCCGTCGGCTCACGTCCCGGTTACGAATCGCTCAACCACTGGTTGCGGCGCGGTGAGCAGGCGACGATGGGAGCATGACTCTGGCCCAGCGCGCCCTGGAGCGTCTGCAGGCCTGGCCCGACCTGACGGCGGGCCCGGCGAGTTGCGGCACCGGACGGGCGCTCCGTTCCGTCCGCGACGAGATCGTCCACTTCCACTCGGACCGGGACGTGGACCTCCACCTCACCCGCCGGGCCATCCAGCGCTTCCACTACGACCTGTCCGGGTCGAGCGCGATCCACCTGGTTCCGGGATCGTGCTGGCTGACGGTCCATCTCGACTGCGAGGCGGACATCGACCTGCTGCTGACCCTGACCAGCAGCGCGCTCAAGGCCCACCAGACCCGGCCGGCCGCCGACCAGCCCGGGCCGTCCGGGTGCAACTTCCACCGGGTCACGGTGCTGCCGCGCGACGCCGTGGCGGGTGGCTGAGCCTTGGCGACTCCACGACCGGAGGACGCCAACGCCGCGGCCTGGCACACGTACGGCACCCACCACCTGAAGCGTGGCACGGTGCTGCCCGAAGCGGCCCGCGTCGACTGGGGCTTCGCGGGCGCGGGGCCGGGGGCCGAGGTGCTCGGGGAGCTCGCCGGGCGGCGGGTGCTGGACCTCGGGTGCGGTCCGGCCCGGCACGCCGCCCACCTGGTCCGGGCCCACGGCGCGCTGGTGGACGCGGTCGACGCCTCGGCCGGCCAGTACGAGCGGGCCCGCGCCCGGTACGGCTCCCTGCCGGGGCTGCGGCTGGTCCTGGCCGACGCGGTGGAGCACCTGCGCGCGGCGGAGCCGTACGACGTCGTCTACTCCGTCAACGCCGCCCCCTACCTCGACCCGCACCGGCTGCTGCCCGCCCTCGCCGGGGCGCTCCGGCCGGGCGGCCGGTTCTGCTTCACGGTGCTGCACACCAACTCGCGGGGCGACGGGCCGTCGGACCGGGTGGCGGCCCGGCCGGAGATCCTGCGGCTGGCCGGTGGCGGGGACGTCACGGTGCACATGTGGGTGCTCACCACCGAGGTGTGGACGGCCTTGCTCACCGAGCACGGCCTGCGCGTGGAGCACGTCGACGTGCTGGACGCTCCGGAGCCGGGCAACCGGGCGTCCTACCGGCTCTTCCGGGTGACGCGGCCGGTCCGGGTCTCCTCCCGGCCGCGCACCGCCGGGCCGCCGGTGGCGCACGCGGCGCTGGGGGTGGGCGCCATCCTGCACGGGCCGCGCGGGCTGCTGCTCGGGCGGCACCGGCACGGGACGTGGGAGCTGCCCGGCGGGACGGTGGAGCCCGGGGAGTCGTTGCAGGAGGCGGTCGTGCGCGAGCTCGGCGAGGAGACCGGTCTCGCCGCGCGCCCGGAGGACGTCCGGCTGCTCGGGACGCTGCTGGACGACGCGGGCGGTGTCGTCCGGGTGACGGTGGCCGCCCGGGTCACCGCCTGGCGGGGCGAGCCCGCGGACCAGCCCGGGGAGAGCGTGGGCCGCTGGCGCTGGTTCGCCCCGGACCGGCTGCCGGAGCAGCTCTTCGTGTGCAGCGCCCAGGCCCTCACCGCCTGGCGCCCTGATCTGCCGGTCGACCACGCGCCGGCGCGTTTCACGCCGTACGGCACCGGAACGGGCGACCGCTGAGGCACCCGGAGGGGTGCGTTTTTTCAGCCGTTCCCGCGTTGTCGGCGTTCAGCGGCCCTGACGGCCCGCGCGGTCTGGTGCACTGCCCCTGAGTGTCGGGACATCTGACGAGACATCAGGGGGCACGGTGACAGGTCGTCACAGACGCGGAGCGGGAAGAGCGGTTCTGGCGCTGCTCACGGCGTTCGGCGCGCTGGCCGGTGCGGGCCTGGCGGGCGCGGCACCGGCCGGCGCCGTCCAGAAGGCCGTGCGGATCGCGCCGGGCGTCACGTACGAGCAGTTCGACATCAAGGCGGCGAAGGGGGTGACGCACGCGCACGTGGTGCGGGCCGACCTGGGCAACCCGCAGGTGAAGGTGGACCTGCTGTATCCGGGGGCAGTGGCCGCCCGCGCACAGGTCTCGCGGATGGCCGATGCCCAGGGAGCGGTCGCCGGCGTCAACGGCGACTTCTTCAACATCAGCGAGACACAGCACCCGGGCGTCGAGGTGACGGGCGCGAGCGTGGGTCCGGCGATCGCGGCCGGGCGGACGCTCAAGGCGGCCGTGCCGAAGGGGCAGCGCTTCGGGCCGGCGCTTCCGCCGGGCACGACCACCGAGGACGTGTTCGGCGTCGGCACCGACGGCGTGGCCCGGCTGGACCGGCTGGCCCTGGACGGCTCGGTCCGCACGGCCGAGGGGCAGCTGCCGCTGCGCGGGCTCAACCAGTACGCACTGCCGGTCGGTTCGGTCGGGGCGTTCACGTCCGAGTGGGGCAGCGTCTCCCGGGTGCGCGCCACCTGCGGCACGGACACGAACCGGGCCGCGCCCTGCAGCACGGACACGTACGAGGTGACGGTCCGTGACGGCAAGGTCGTCTCGGCGGCCGACACCCCGGGCAGGGGTGCCATCGCCGCGGGGACCACGGTGCTGGTCGGCCGTGAGGCGGGCGCGCAGCAGCTGCGCAAGCTCTCCACCGGGGCGGCGGTGGAGGTCGAGCACCGTCTCGTGGCGGCCACGGACGGCGCCGCGTACCGCCTCGCGCTCGGCGGCTACCCGGTCCTCACGGGCGGACAGCCGCTGGCGGGGCTGGACGACACGACGTCGGCCGTCCGCACCGCCGTGGGCATCGCCGAGGGCGGGCGGCGGGTGCTGCTCCTCGCGCTGGACGGGGCCGCCGCCTACCGCAGCGGCCTGACGATCGCCGAAGTGGCCGCCACCATGCGCAAGCTGGGCGCCGACGACGCGTTCAGCCTGGACGGCGGCGGCTCGTCGACGCTGGTCGCCCGCAAGCCGGGGGCGAGCGCGGTCACGGTGCGCAACCACCCCAGTGGCGGTGCCGAACGGGTCGTCCCGAACGGCATCGGTGTGTTCTCGACGCCGTGAGGTCGGCGGCGCCTTTCAGGGCCGCAGGCTGCTGACGATGTCCGCCGTCGCCGTGAGGCCGCTGTGGATGGTGGGGGCGATGCTGGTGCTCGCCAGGTAGAAGCCGAGCAGCAGGCAGACCAGCGCATGGGAGACCTTCAGTCCGCCGTTGCGCAGGAAGATCACCGCCAGGATCACCAGCAGCAGCACCACAGAGATGGAAATGGCCATCGTCGACTCCTCCGCCACGCCGCCTTGTCCGGTTCACGGCGTTCGGCCGCAAGTGTGGCGTAGCGGAGGGTTGGTCCGGGCGGCTGACCTGTCCGCCGAACGTGTGGTGTCCGGCCCGTTCCCTACGCCGCCCGGCGGGCGCCCAGGAACGCCTCCAGTCCGGCGAGGTCGTCGGTGTTGAGGTGGTCGACGCCGGCGGCCAGCAGTTCGCCCCACAGTGCGTCACGGGCGGGCCCGGGCAGGTCCGGGGTCGCCCAGAAGCGCACCCTCTGGCCCCGCCGGTGGGCGGCCGTGACGATGCCGCGCAGCTTCTGCCGCTCGGCGTCGGGGAACGCGCCCACGCCCCGCCAGGTGAAGTTCAGCGTCCAGTTGTCGCTGATCAGCGGGTTGAAGGAGGCCGGGGTCTGGCTGCCGAGGTCGGCGAGGCGACCGTCGTAGAAGGCACGCCGGACGCGCTGGGCCTCCATGGGGGCGCGGGCGGCGCGGTCGCCGGAGATCACGGCGGTGACCGGGCCGCGGTGGACGCGGCCGTGGACGTACGTGGTGAACAGGTGACGGTAGCGCCGCAGATGGCGGTCGAGTTCCAGGTACGTCGACGAGCCCTCGGTCTTGATGTCGATCAGCAGTTGCAGCGATCCGCGGTGACCCCGGTACACCGAGCCGTGGTTGGCCCGGACGCGGGCGGTGAGCGGGTCGAGGTAGAGGGACTCCAGCGTGCGGGACGGGTCGAGGTCCTCCGGGTCGTGGGCGACCAGGAGCTGGTCGCCCACGAGGTGGATGTCGGCCTCGACGCTGCCGAAGCGGTGGTCGAGGGCGTCGAACAGCGGGCGCGGGTGCTCGTAGTCGTTGTGGGCGTGGGCGCGCCACAACGGGCGTGGGCGGTGGCCGCGTTCACCGGCCAGCGCGGGGGCGGCGGGAAGGGCGATCGAGCCCGCGAGGGCCGCGCCGAGGGTGGTGAGGGCTCTGCGACGGGTGGTGAGGGCCATGCTCTGCCTCCCTGGAGGTGCCTACGGGAACCCTGCGAGTATGGGGTCGCGGCAGCTGCAAGAGGCAGGGCCGGGAGCGGAGTTGGCCGGACCGCCGCCGTGCGTTCACTTCCACGGGGCACGACGCGCCGAAAAGCCCGCCCCGGGTGGGGCGGGCTCGACGCGCGGGTCGGGCCGGGCGTTCCCGGACGCCGGTCAGGTGGGTGTCAGGGAGCCTGGAGGTCCACCAGGCGGGCGAGTGCCTCGCGGTGGGCGCCCGCGGTGCCGTAGGCGATCGAGTCGGCCTTCGCGCGCTTCAGGTACAGGTGGACGGGGTGCTCCCAGGTCATGCCGATGCCGCCGTGCAGTTGCAGGGCCTCCTCGGCCGCGTGGACCGCGACGGGCGCCGCGTAGGCCTGGGCGACGCCGACCGCCACGTCGGTGTCCTCACCGGTCGTCAGGGCGTCGGCGGCGTTGCGGGCGGCGGCGCGGAGGTTGACGACCTCCAGCCAGAGCTGCGCGAGGCGGTGCTTGAGCGCCTGGAATCCGCCGACGGGCCGGTTGAACTGCTTGCGTTCCTTGAGGTAGCGGACGGTCTCCGTCAGGGTCCAGTCGGCGAGGCCGAGCTGTTCCGAGGCGAGCAGTCCGGCTCCGGCGCGCAGGGCGCGGCGGACGGCGGGTTCGGTGTCGCCCAGGAGCCTGCCGCGCGCCCCGTCGAGGGTGACGGTGGCGAGGGGCCGGGTCAGGTCCAGGGAGGTCTGCGGCATGACGGTCGCGGCGGCGGCGTCGACCGCGTAGAGGCCGCCGTCGTCGGCGGGCACGAGCAGGACGTCCGCGACGGCGGCGTCGGCGATTCCGGTCAGTTCGCCGTGCAGCAGGCCGTTCTCCTGCCGGACGGTGCGGTGGGCGGCGCCCGGCGCGACGTTGAAAGCGACCGCGAGGGCGGCGATCGCGGTCCCGGCCGCGAGTTCGCGGAGCAGGTCGTCCGCGCCGCAGTCCAGCAGTGCCTCGGTGGCGACGACCGCGCTCGTCAGATACGGCACGGGCGCGACCGCGCGGCCCAGTTCCTCCAGCACGACGGCGGCTTCCCGGTGGGTGGCGCCCTGACCGTCGAGTTCCTCGGGCACCAGCAGTCCGGCCAGGCCCATGCCGTCGGTGAGGGCCTTCCACGCGGCCAGGTGGTGCGGGGCGTCCGACTCCGTGCGGGCGATGACGCCGGGCGCGTCGCAGTGGTCGGTGAGCAGGGCGCGGACGGCCGCGCGGAGCGCCTCTTCCTCCTCGGAGTACAGCAGATCGCTCATCGGGCCAGGTCCTTCCAGGCGACGTCCTTGTCGGTGCGCGGCTCGGGGGGCAGGCCGAGGACGCGCTCGGCGACGATGTTCAGCAGGACCTCGCTGGTCCCGCCCTCGATGCTGTTGCCCTTGGAGCGCAGGTAGCGGTAGCCGGCCTCACGGCCGGTGAAGTCGACCAGCTCCGGGCGGCGCATGGTCCAGTCGTCGTACAACAGGCCCTCTTCGCCGAGGAGTTCCACCTCCAGGCCGCTGATCTCCTGGTTGAGGCGGGCGAAGGCCAGCTTCATGCCGGCGCCCTCGGGGCCGGGCTGGCCCGCGACGAGCTGCTGGCGCAGCCGCTCGGCGGTGAGGCGGGAGACCTCGGCCTCCACCCACAGTTTCAGCAGCCGCTGGTGCAGGTCGTGGGTGCGCAGTTCGGGGCGCTCACGCCAGGTCTTCGAGACGGGGCCGATCATGCCGCCCTCGCGGGGCAGCCGCATGCCGCCGATGGCCACGCGCTCGTTGTTCAGGGTGGTCTGCGCGACCTTCCAGCCGTCGCCGACCTCGCCGAGGCGCCGCGTGTCGGGGATGCGCACGCCGGTGAGGAACACCTCGTTGAACTCGGCCTCGCCGGTGATCTGCCGCAACGGCCGCACCTCGACGCCCGGGTCGGTCATGTCGCACACGAAGTAGGTGATGCCGCGGTGCTTGGGCACGTCCGGGTCGGTGCGGGCGATCAGGATGGCCCAGCGGGCCACGTGGGCGCTGGACGTCCAGACCTTCTGCCCGTCGACGACCCACTCGTCGCCCTCACGCACGGCGCGGGTACCGAGGGCGGCGAGGTCGGATCCGGCGCCGGGTTCGCTGAACAGCTGGCACCAGACCTCCTCCCCGGTCCACAGTGGCCGCAGGTAGCGCCGCTTCTGCTCCTCGGTGCCGTACTGCAGGATGGTCGGCGCGGCCATGCCGAGGCCGATGCCGATGCGGCGCGGGTCGTTGTCGGGCGCTCCGGCCGCGGTCAGTTCGGCGTCGACGACGGCCTGGAGGGAGCGGGAGAGGCCGAGTCCGCCGAGGCCCGGGGGGAAGTGCACCCAGGCGAGTCCGGCGTCGAAGCGGGCCCGCAGGAAGTCCAGGCGGTCGGTGGAGGCCGGCGGGTGGGCGGCCAGCAGCTTCCGGGTCCTGTCGCGCAGTTCCTCGGGGGCGGTCATGCTGCCTCCTCCATCACGACGGCGACCCGGCCGGTGGTCAGGCCGTCCGCCACCTTCTGCACGGCGGCGGCCGCCTCGCCGAGCGGCACGCGCTCGCTGACCAGCGGCCTGATCGCGCCCCGGGCGGCCAGTGCGGTGAGTTCCTCGTGGCAGCGCCGGACCAGCTTCGGGTCCTTGGTGTTGTACAGGCCCCAGTGCAGCCCCAGGATCGAGTAGTTCTTCACCAGGGCGTGGTTCAGGCCGGGGCTGGGGATGGTGCCGCTGGCGAAGCCGACGACGACGATCCGGCCCTCGAAGGCGACCGTCTTGGCGGACTGGGTGTAGGCCTCGCCGCCGACCGGGTCGTAGATCACGTCGGCGCCCCGGCCGCCGGTGGCCTCCTTGACGGCGGCCACGACGTCCTCGCAGCGGCGGTCGATCACGACGTCGCAGCCGAGCTCCTTGGCGACGGCCGCCTTCCCGGAGCCGCCGACGACACCGATGACGGTGGCGCCGGCGGCCTTGCCGAGCTGCACGGCCGCGCTGCCGACCCCTCCAGCGGCAGCGTGGACGAGCAGGGTCTCCCCGGCCCGCAGGGCGGCCCGGCGGTGCAGGCCGAACCAGCCGGTCTGGTAGCCGATGTGCAGGGCGGCGGCCTCCGCGTCGTCCAGGGCCTCCGGGGCGGGCAGCAGGGCGGCGGAGTCGGCGACGGCGTACTCGGCGAAGCCGCCGTGGGGCAGCGCCGGGTTGGCGATCACCCGGCGGCCGTCCTCGGTCTCGCCGCAGATCTCCACGCCCGGCGTGAACGGCAGCGGCGGCCTGACCTGGTACTGGCCGCGGCACAGCAGGGCGTCCGGGAAGTTGACGTTCGCGGCGCGCACCTTCAGCAGGACCTGGCCCTCACCGGGCGTGGGCGGCTCCGCCTCCTCGAGCCGCATCACCTCGCTCGGCTCGCCGTTCTCGTGCACGTGCCATGCCTGCATGCGGTGCCTCCACGGGGGGACTGCGTCGTCTGACCGGGGTCGACCGCATACTAAGCGGTCGCTTGCCGATCAGGGAACCGTCTCACCGGGAAGAGTCCGGGCCGTCCGGTATCGCGTGCGTCACGACCGCTTCGGCCGCGCCCGCACGTGCATCCGCTCCCCCTGCGGCCCGAAGAGACTGAGGAACTCCACGGGCCCCTCCCCCGTCGACCCGAACCAGTGGGGCACCCGGGTGTCGAACTCGGCGGCCTCCCCGGCCGTGAGGACCAGGTCGTGCTCGCCCAGCACCAGCCGCAGCTTCCCGGAGAGCACGTAGAGCCACTCGTAGCCCTCGTGCGTGCGCGGTTCGGGCTCCAGCCTGCGCTGGGGTTCGTGCACCTTGTAGGCCTGCAGTCCGCCGGGCTGGCGGCTGAGGGGCCAGTGGGTGCGGCCGAACATCGTGATCGGCTTGGAGCGCACGCGCGGATCGCCGGGGGGCGGGGCCCCCACGAGTTCGTCCAGCGCCACCTGGTGGGCGCGTGCGATCGGCAGGAGCAGTTCCAGACTGGGTTTGCGCAGGCCCGACTCCAGGCGCGAGAGGGTGCTGACCGAGATGCCGGTGGACTCGGAGAGCGCCGCCAGGGTCACCTCCCGGTCCTTGCGCATCTGCCGCAGCCGGGGACCGACACCCGCGAGTACCTCGTCCATGGTCATGGTCGTATTGCAGGTTCGGCAAACGTGTTTGTCAATCCGGTACCGCCGGAGCGACGCTCGGCGGTGGAGGTGGTCACATGACCGAGAAGTACGCAGTGGTGGTCGTCGGCGGGGGCGCGGCGGGTCTGTCCGCGGCGCTGGTGCTGGGGCGGGCCCGGCACGCGACCCTGGTCGTCGACGCGGGCGAGCCGCGCAACGCGCCCGCCGCGCACATGCAGGGCTACCTGTCGCGGGACGGTATGCCGCCCGCCGAGTTCCTGGCGATCGGCCGTGAGGAGATCGCCCGCTACGGTGTCGAGCTCGTGCGGGACCGCGTGGTGGACGTCGAGCGGGGCGAGGACTTCGTCGTGGCGCTGGCCGGCGGCCGGACCGTGCGGGCGCGGCGGCTGGTCGTGGCGACCGGGCTGAAGGACGAGCTGCCCGCGGTCCCCGGGGTCGCCGAGCGGTTCGGGCGGGACGTGCTGCACTGCCCGTTCTGCCACGGCTGGGAGGTGCGCGACCAGCCGTTCGGCGTGCTCGCCACCAGCCCGGCGAGCGTGCACCAGGCGCTGATGGTGTCGCAGTGGTCGAAGGACGTGCGGCTCTTCCTGCACACGGTCGCCGAGGCGGAGCTGTCCGACGAGGACCTGCGCCGGCTCGCCGCGGCCCGGGTGGACGTGGTGCCCGGGGAGGTGGCGGAACTGGTGGTCGAGGACGACCGGCTCACCGGGGTCCGGCTCGCGGACGGTTCGACGCACGCCCGTTCGGTGCTGTTCACCGCCCCGCGGCCCGTGCCGCAGACCGGCCTGCTGGAGCGGCTGGGCGCCGAGCTGCACGAGACGCCGTTCGGCGCCTACCCGGTGGTGGACGCGACCGGCCTGACGAGCGTGCCGGGCGTGTGGGCCGCGGGCAACGCGATCGGCTTCGCCGAGCAGGTCGTGCACGCCGCGAGCGGCGGCTACCGGGCCGCGTCGGCGATCGTCGGGGATCTGCTGATGACGGACTTGGACGCGGCCGCCCGGGTGTAGAGGCATCGCCTCCGGTGCACCATGGCTGCATGCTGCTGCACCGGCTGGCCCGCGTGTCCCAGGAGGTCGCCGCCACCTCGGCGCGGTCCCGGAAGACGGCTCTGCTCGCGGAGCTCTTCCGGGACGCCGAGGCGGAGGACGTGCCGATCGTCATCCCGTACCTGGCCGGGCGGCTGCCGCAGGGCCGGATCGGTGTGGGCTGGAAGGTGCTGGGCCGCCCGGTCTCCCCGGCCGCGGAGCCCGGCCTGACCGTGCGGGACGTCGACGCCCGGCTGTCGGAGATCGCCAAGGTCTCCGGCCCGGGCTCCCAGGCGGAACGCACCCGGCTGGTCGGGGAGTTGATGGGCGCGGCCACCGAGGAGGAGCAGCGGTTCCTGCTCGGGCTGCTCACCGGTGAGGTCCGGCAGGGCGCGCTGGACGCGGTCGCGGTCGAGGGCCTGGCCCAGGCGACCGGGGCACCGAGCGCGGACGTGCGGCGGGCCGTGATGCTCGCCGGTTCCCTGCAGGCGGTCGCCGAGGCCCTGCTCGCCGACGGCCCGGCCTCCCTCGAACGGTTCCGGCTCACCGTGGGCCGCCCGGTGCTGCCGATGCTGGCGCACACCGCCTCCTCGGTGGCGGAGGCGGTGGACAAGCTGGGCGCCTGCGCGGTGGAGGAGAAGCTGGACGGCATCCGCGTGCAGGTGCACCGCGACGGCGACACCGTACGCGTCTACACCCGCACCCTCGACGACATCACCGACCGGCTGCCCGAAGTGACGTCGGCCGCCCAGGAGTTGCGCGGGGAGCGCTTCATCCTGGACGGCGAGGTGATCTCCTTCGACGAGGACGGGCGCCCCCGCTCGTTCCAGGAGACCGCCGGGCGCGTCGGCTCCCGCACGGACGTGGCCACGGCCGCCCGCGCGGTGCCCGTCTCCCCCGTCTTCTTCGACGCGCTGTCCGTCGACGGCCACGACCTGCTCGACCTTCCGTTCGCCGAGCGGCACGCCGAGCTGGCCCGGCTGGTGCCCGAGCCGATGCGGGTGCGGCGCACCCTGGTGTCCAGGCCGGACGAGACGGCCGCGGCGGAGGAGTTCCTCGCCCGCACGCTCGAACGCGGCCACGAGGGCGTGGTCGCCAAGTCCCTCGACGCCCCCTACAGCGCGGGGCGGCGCGGGGCGTCCTGGCTGAAGGTGAAACCCGTCCACACCCTCGACCTGGTCGTCCTGGCCGCCGAGTGGGGCCACGGGCGCCGCACCGGCAAGCTCTCCAACCTCCACCTCGCCGCCCGCACCGCCGACGGCGGCCTCACCATGCTCGGCAAGACGTTCAAGGGCATGACCGACGCGATGCTGACCTGGCAGACCGAACGGCTGCGGGAACTGGCCGTCGACGACAACGGCCACGTCGTCACGGTCCGCCCGGAACTCGTCGTCGAGATCGCCTACGACGGACTGCAGCGCTCCACCCGCTACCCGGCCGGCGTCACCCTCCGCTTCGCCCGCGTGATCCGCTACCGCGAGGACAAGCGCCCGGAGGACGCCGACACCGTGGAGACGCTGCTGGCCGCCCATCCGGAGGTGGCGCCGTGAGGCGCAGCGCGGGCCTGCTGCTCCACCGCCCCTCGGACCGCGGCCGGGAAGTCCTCCTCGGCCACATGGGCGGCCCGTTCTTCGCCCGGCGCGACGCCGGGGCGTGGACCGTCCCGAAGGGCGAGTACGAGCCGGACGAGTCCGCCTGGGACGCCGCCCGCCGCGAGTTCCGGGAGGAGCTGGGTCTGCCCCCGCCCGACGGGGAGGCCATCGACCTCGGCGAGGTCCGGCAGACCAACGGCAAGATCGTGACGGCCTGGGCGATCGAGGCGGACCTCGACCCGGCGACGATCGTGCCCGGCACCTTCCGCGTGGAGTGGCCGCCGCGCTCGGGGCGGCTGGAGGAGTTCCCCGAGCTGGACCGGGTGGCCTGGTTCGGGCTCGACCGGGCCCGCGAGGTGATCGTCAAGGCCCAGGCGGCGTTTCTCGACCGCCTGGCGGAGCACTCGCCCTGAAGGAGACGCTCCCGCGTTGCGGTCCCCTCCGCCGCGCGGGAAGGTCGAGACACAGCCCGCTTCCAGGGAGGTCAGCCATGCCCATCGCGACGGTCAACCCGGCGAACGGCGAGACGCTCAAGACGTACGAGGCCATGGGCGAGGAGGAGATCGAGCGCCGGCTCCGGCTCGCGGAGGCCACGTTCCGCACGTACCGGACGACGACCTTCGACGAGCGGGCCCGGCTGCTGCACCGGGCCGCCGACCTCCTCGACGAGGACCAGCAGGACATCGCCCGCGTGATGACCACCGAGATGGGCAAGCCGATCCAGCAGGCCCGGGCCGAGGCGGCGAAGTGCGCCAAGGCGATGCGCTGGTACGCCGACCACGCCGAGGAGCTGCTCGCCGACGAGGAACCCGCCGAGACCGACGTCAAGGACTCCGGCGCCTCGCGCGTCCGGGTCCGCTACCGCCCGCTCGGCCCGGTGCTGGCGGTCATGCCGTGGAACTTCCCGCTGTGGCAGGTGGTGCGCTTCGCGGCACCCGCGCTGATGGCGGGCAACGTCGGCCTGCTCAAGCACGCCTCCAACGTCCCGCAGACCGCCCTGTACCTGGAGGACCTCTTCCACCGGGCGGGCTTCACCGAGGGCTGCTTCCAGACCCTGCTGATCGGCTCCGCCGCGGTGGACGACATCCTGCGCGACGAGCGGGTCAAGGCCGCCACGCTCACCGGCAGCGAGCCGGCGGGCCGCGCGGTCGCCTCCACCGCTGGCGAGATGATCAAAAAGACGGTGCTGGAGCTGGGCGGCAGCGACCCGTTCGTCGTGATGCCCTCGGCCGACCTCGACCGGGCCGCGAAGGTCGCGGTGACCGCACGGGTGCAGAACACCGGGCAGTCCTGCATCGCGGCCAAGCGCTTCATCGTGCACACGGACGTCTACGACGCCTTCGCCGAGCGGTTCGCCGAGGGCATGCGGGCGCTGAAGGTCGGCGACCCCCTGTCCGACGAGACGGAGGTCGGGCCCCTCTCCAGCGAGCAGGGGCTGCGCGACCTGGAGGAACTGGTCGACGACGCGGTGCGCGGCGGCGCCGAGGTGCTGTGCGGTGGCGAACGGCCGGAGGGGCCCGGCTGGTACTACGCGCCGACGGTCCTGGCCGGCATCACGCGCGAGATGCGGATCCACCGGGAGGAGGCGTTCGGGCCGGTCGCCACGCTGTACCGGGTGGCCGACCTGGACGAGGCCGTGCTGCTCGCGAACGACTCGCCCTTCGGGCTGAGTTCCAACGTGTGGACCCGGGACGAGGCCGAGGTGGACCGCTTCACGCGGGACCTGGAGGCCGGGGGCGTGTTCTTCAACGGCATGACGGCCTCCCATCCGGCGTTCCCGTTCGGCGGGGTGAAGCGGTCCGGGTACGGGCGTGAGCTGTCCGGGCACGGAATCCGCGAGTTCTGCAACATCACCACCGTTTGGCATGGTGCGTGAGTGTTGCGGGGCTACGATCCCGTCTGTGAACCGCGAAGTGACTCTGCCTCTGATCGTCGACGACCGCGGGACCTTGCAGGTGGCTGCCGCGGATGTCAGCAAGCTGTTGCGGACCGTGGGGGGCCGGTGGGTGCGGCTGGTGGAGGGCGGGGAGTCGGGGCTGGACGAGGACACGGTGGCGGCTCTGACCATCGAGCTGGCGAAACTGGCCGACCGCATCGACGTGGCCTGTATCGCCCACAGCAGTGGGACCGCCACGTAGCCCCCCCCCGTCCCCCTAGGACGCCGCCCCGTTCAGCGCCGACCAGAAGCTCGCCTCGTAACGCTGCAGGAGATGGCCGTAGGTGCGGGCTCGCCGCTCGTCGAGGCGCCCCGCGTCCAGGGCCGCCGCCACCGCCCGCTCCGCCAGCCGGTCCAGGTCGGGTGACGGCTCGGCGAAGAAGTCGAAGAAGGCGCGGGCCTCGTCGGTGAAGCCGTAGTGCTCGCGCAGCGCGGTGGTGATGGTCGCGCAATAGCCGCCCCAGGCGGAGAAATTGGCGGTGAGGGCCAGGAGCGCGTCCGCCGGTGCGGCGTTGAGGGCCAGCCAGGCCACGTACGCGGGGTACGCCTGGGCGCCGGGCAGCGGCTCGTACGAGGCCTCCTCGGCGCCGCACGCCCGTGCGAAGGCGGCCAGCCGCTCGCCCGCCAGCGCCTCGCCCCGCGCGAGGGCCGTGAAGAAGGCCGCCGCCTCGGGGTCGGCCGGCTCGGAGCGCTCCGCCAGGTGCTCGAACGCGCGGCGGTCCGCGGGGATCACCCAGGACTGTTCCAGGGCGAGCGCGGCGAGGGCGGAGCGGGGCGCCGTACCGGCGGCGATCCGGGGGACCAGGGGGTTGGCGTCCGGGTCCGGGGCGAGGGCCGCCGTGATGGTGCGCAGAAGGTCCCGGGCCGGGTGCGTCATCGCGTCCTCCGTCGTGAGGGTGTCGGGTCGAGCCTGGCACGGCGTCCCCGGTACGGAGTAGTCCCGCGCGAACTCCGCCTGCCGACGGGTGATCGTGGGTGGACCACCCCTAGAGGTGAACCACCTTCTGACCGGGGGGCGAAGGGCCTTCCGGGAGGCGAAAGCAGGCACGGTTCATGGCGACTTTGTGCAGACCCTCGGTGTCCGTTCCAGAGCACGTGATCACGATGGAGGAGACGCTTCAGCTGGCGCGTGAGCGCCACGCCGACCACCCCCAACTGCCGCTGGCCCTCCGGCTGATCGAGAACACCGGTGTGCGCACGCGGCGCATCGTGCAGCCCATCGAGGAGACCCTGAAGCATCCGGGGTTCGAGGACCGCAACAAACTCTACGAGGCCGAGGCCAAGGCGCGGGTGCCCGCGGTCATCCAGCGGGCGCTCGACGACGCGGAGCTGCTCCCCACCGACGTGGATCTGATCATCTACGTGTCGTGCACGGGCTTCATGATGCCCTCGCTCACGGCCTGGCTGATCAACGAGATGGGCTTCGACCCGACCACGCGGCAGCTGCCGATAGCCCAGCTGGGCTGCGCGGCCGGCGGCGCGGCGATCAACCGGGCCCACGACTTCTGCACGGCCTACCCCGAGGCCAACGCGTTGATCGTGGCGTGCGAGTTCTGCTCGCTGTGCTACCAGCCCACCGACATCGGCGTGGGTTCGCTGCTGTCCAACGGCCTGTTCGGCGACGGCATCGCCGCGGCCGCGGTCCGCGGGCGGGGCGGCGAGGGCGTCGTCCTGGAGCGCAACGGCTCGTACCTGATCCCCAAGACCGAAGAGTGGATCATGTACGACGTGAAGGCCACCGGCTTCCACTTCCTGCTGGACAAGCGGGTCCCGGCCACCATGGAGCCGCTCGCCCCGGCGCTGAAGGACCTGGCCGGGAACCACGGCTGGGACGCGTCCGACCTGGACTTCTACATAGTCCACGCGGGTGGGCCCCGCATCCTCGACGACCTCAGCACCTTCCTGCACGTCGACCCGCACGCCTTCCGCTTCAGCCGGGCCACGCTCACCGAGTACGGCAACATCGCCAGCGCCGTCGTCCTGGACGCGCTGCGCCGGCTGTTCGACGAGGGCGGGCCCGAGCACCGGGCGCGCGGGCTGCTGGCCGGGTTCGGGCCCGGCATCACCGCCGAGATGGCCCTGGGCCGCTGGCGCCGCGCGGACGAAGCGAAGTGAGATGAGCGAAGAGACGATCACCGAGACACCGCCCCCGGTCCGGGACTGGCCCGCGCTGGACCTGTCCGGCGCGGACTTCGACCCGGTCCTGCGCGAGCTGATGGACGAGGGTCCGGTCACCCGCATCAGACTGCCCAACGGCGAGGGCTGGGCCTGGCTGGTCACCCGCTACGACGACGTGCGGATGGTGACCAACGACCCGCGCTTCGGCCGCGAGGCCGTCATGGACCGGCAGGTCACGCGGCTGGCCCCGCACTTCATCCCGTCCCGGGGCGCGGTCGGCTTCCTCGACCCGCCGGACCACACCCGGCTGCGGCGCAGCGTCGCCGCCGCGTTCACGGCACGCGGGGTGGAGCGGGTGCGCGAGCGGTCCCGCGGGATGCTGGCGGAGCTGGTCGACGGGATGCTCCGGGACGGCCCGCCCGCGGACCTCACCGAGGCCGTGCTCAGCCCGTTCCCCATCGCTGTGATCTGCGAGCTGATGGGCGTCCCCGCCGCCGACCGGCACGACATGCACACCTGGACGCAGCTGATCCTGTCCTCCGCGCACGGCGCCGAGGTCAGCGAGAAGGCCAAGCAGGAGATGGGCGCCTACTTCGCCGACCTGATCGGCCTGCGCGAGGGCAGCACCGGCGAGGACGTGACCTCGCTGCTCGGTGCCGCGGTCGGGCGGAGCGAGGTCACCCTGGAGGAGGCGGTCGGACTCGCCGTGCTCCTGCAGATCGGCGGCGAGGCGGTCACCAACAACAGCGGCCAGATGTTCTACGTGCTGCTGACCCGCCCGGAACTCGCCGAGCGGCTGCGCGCCGAGCCGGATATCCGCCCCCGGGCCATCGACGAACTGCTGCGCTGGATCCCGCACCGCAACGCGGTCGGACTGTCGCGGATCGCCCTGGAGGACGTGGAGATCAAGGGCGTGCGGATCCGGCAGGGCGACGCGATCTACGTGTCGTACCTGGCGGCCAACCGCGACCCGGACGTCTTCCCCGACCCGGAGAGCATCGACTTCTCCCGCAGCCCGAACCCGCACGTCTCGTTCGGCTTCGGACCGCACTACTGCCCGGGCGGCATGCTGGCCCGGCTGGAGTCGGAGCTCCTGGTCGACGCGCTCCTCGACGGCGTGCCCGGTCTGCGGCTGGCCGTGCCGGCCGAGGACGTGCCCTTCAAGAAGGGCGCGCTGATCCGCGGGCCCGAGGCCCTGCCCGTGACGTGGTGAGACGGCGATGACGGCGACGGAAGGCCTGCTCGTCCCGCCCGGTCACGGCCGGGTCGTGCAGGCCCCCGCCCAGCACGTGACCTTCAAGGTGACCGGCACCCACTCCCGCATGGCCTCCACCTTCGAGGTGGTGGTGCCCCCGGGCTTCGACGTGGGGGCCCATGTGCACACCCGCAGCGAGGAGTTGTTCTACGTCCTCGAAGGCGAGCTGGACGTGCTCGCCTTCGAGCCGCGGGTGCGCACGCCCGACAACTGGCAGAAGTGGGAGTCCACTTCCGGCAACCGGGTGGTGCGGGCCACGCCGGGCACGGTGATCGTCGTGCCCCCGGGGTGCCCGCACGCGTTCGCCAATCCGACGGACGAGCCCGCGAAGATGTTCTTCCAGGCGAGCCCGCCGCCGGACCACGAGCGGTACTTCGAGGAGCTGCTGGAGATCCTCGACGGCGGTGGCCCGCCGGACCACGCGGCCATCGAGGAGCTCCGGGCGCGGTACGACATCGAGCAGCTGACGCCGCTCCGGCACCGTTAGCGGATGGGCACCCCGGCGAGGGTGCGGGCGATGACCAGGCGCTGGATCTCGCTCGTGCCCTCGAAGATGGTGTAGATGGCCGCGTCGCGGTGCATGCGCTCGACCGGGTACTCCCGGGTGTAGCCGTTGCCGCCCAGGATCTGTATGGCCTGCGCGGTGACCTTCTTGGCCGTCTCGCTGGCGAACAGCTTCGACATCGATCCCTCGGCCGCCGTGAAGGGCCTGCCGTTGATGGCCATCCAGGAGGCGCGCCAGACCAGCAGGCGGGCCGCGTCGATGGAGGTGCGCATGTCCGCGAGCTGGAAGGCCACGCCCTGGTTGTCGACGATCGGCCGGCCGAACTGCTCGCGGGTGGTGGCGTAGTCGAGGGCGACCTCGTAGGCGGCGCGGGCGGTGCCGACCGCCATGGCGCCGACGGCCGGGCGCGAGGCCTCGAAGGTGGCCATGGCCGCGTTCTTCACGCGCTCCCCGCCCTGCTTCGCCTTCTCGCGGGCCCGGGCGAGCCGCTCGTCGAGCTTCTCCTTGCCGCCGAGCAGGCAGGAGCCGGGGACGCGCACGTTGTCGAGGATGACCTCGGCGGTGTGCGAGGCCCGGATGCCGTGCTTCTTGAACTTCTGGCCCTGGGACAGGCCCTCGGTGCCCGGCGGGACGATGAAGGAGGCGTGGCCCTTGGAGCCGAGCTCGGGGTCGACGACCGCGACCACGACGTGCACGTTGGCGATGCCGCCGTTGGTCGCCCAGGTCTTGGTGCCGTTGATGACCCACTCGTCCTTGGCCTCGTCGTAGACGGCCCGGGTGCGCATGGAGGCGACGTCGGAGCCGGCGTCGGGTTCGGAGGAGCAGAAGGCGGCGACCTTGACGTCGTTGGCGTCGCCGTACATCTGCGGGATCCAGGTGCCGATCTGCTCCTCGGTGCCGTTGGCGAGGACGCCGACGGCGGCGAGGCCGGTGCCGACGATGGACAGGGCGATGCCCGCGTCGCCCCAGAACAGCTCCTCCATCGCCATGGGGATGCCGAGGCCGGTGGGGTCGAAGTACTGCTGGGCGTAGAAGTCCAGGGAGTAGATGCCGACCTTGGCGGCTTCCTGGATGACCGGCCAGGGGGTCTCCTCGCGCTCGTCCCACTCGGCGGCCGCGGGGCGGATCACGTCGGCGGCGAAGCCATGGAGCCAGTCGCGGACCTCCTTCTGTTCGTCGTTGAGCTCCATGGTGAACTCGGCCATGTCGGTCCCCTCCAGCGGCACACGTGCATGTTACTTGCGGTAACAGCAGTCTGTTACCGGTGGGTAGTCCGCGTCAACTCCTACCGAACGGCCGGCACCCTTTCGGCGTCCGGAACATGCTTCAGTGTTAGTTTGCGCAAGCGTCATCGAAACAGCACGGGTGGGGAGAGCACATGGACACCACGCAGCGGACCGACCAGCAACGGTCCGCCGACCGCCGACGGCGTGAACTGCTGGAGGCCGCCGACCGGGTGGTGCTGCGCGACGGCCCGCAGGCCTCGATGAACGCGATCGCGGCGGAGGCCGGCATCACCAAGCCCATCCTCTACCGGCACTTCGGTGACAAGGGCGGACTGTACGCGGCCCTTGCCAAACGGCACACCGACGCGCTGCTGGACTCGCTGCGGGCGGCGCTGGACGCGCCGGCGGACCGGCGCGAGCGGGTCGAGGCGACACTGGAGACGTACCTGGCGGCGATCGAGGCGCGGCCCCAGGTGTACCGCTTCCTGATGCACCCGGCGGAGGGGAGCCAGCCGGGGGACCCGGGGTTCGACGTCGGCAAGCACAGCGCGCCGCTGCTGCGGCGGATGGGCGAGGAGCTGGCGCAGGTCATCGAGGAGCGGCTGGACCTGGGACCGGGCGGGCAGCAGCTGGCGCGGGTGTGGGGGCACGGGATCGTCGGCATGATGCATGCCGCCGGGGACTGGTGGCTGGGGGAACGGCCTTGTTCCCGTGCCGAGTTGGTGCGGAGTCTCGCCGACCTGTTGTGGGGCCGGCTCGCGGCTGCCGGGGACCGGGTGGGAGGCCCGGGGTTCTGACCGTCGTGTGCCGTGCCCGGGCCGGTGGGGGCTGGTCGCGCAGTTCCCCGCGCCCCTGACCTACACATCCCGGCGCCATGAGGCCCCGGCCACCCGGCGCATCAGCCTGCGGTGGCGCCAGCCCGTCAGGCGGTCCGCGTAGACGCGGCCCTCCAGGTGGTCGCACTCGTGCTGGAGGCAGCGTGCGAAGAAGCCCGTGCCGTGGATCGTGACCGGGTCGCCGGTCACCGTGAAGCCCTCCACCACCGCGTGGTCGTAGCGCTCCGTGCCCGCTTCCAGGCCCGGCAGGGACAGGCAGCCCTCCGGGCCGCGGATCACCACCCCGTCGGCCTCGACCAGGCGGGGGTTGACCACGTGGCCGAGGTGGCGGACGTCCTCGTCGTCGGGGCAGTCGTAGACGAAGACCCGCAGCGGCTCGCCGATCTGGTTGGCGGCCAGGCCGACGCCCTGGGCGGCGTACATCGTGGCGAACAAGTCCTCGACCAGCCGCTCCAGTTCGGGACCGAAGCCGGTGACCTCCGCGCAGGGCGCGTGCAGGACGGGGTCGCCGTGCAGGGTGAGGGGTCTCACCCGGCCGCGGGCGCCGGGGATGGGGCTGTGTCGCATGGCGGCAAGAGTAAGGTCCTGTCGGTGCGCGCCTCCCACACGAGTTCGCCACAGTGCCGCGGTTCGGGAGTGCGAAGGGATCTCGATAGGCTGAGGTCCACACCACGTGGCCGTCAGGCTTCAGGCGCGGCGCGTACGCAAGGAGGATCGAGAACTGATGGCAGGCAACTCGGACCCGCTCTCGCCGCGGGCCAAGCTGGCCGTGACCGCGGGCAAGGCGGTCGCAGCGGCGTCCCGCGCGGCGGGGCGCGGCAGCGGATCGGTCATCGGCGGCCGGGTGGCGCTCAAGCTCGACCCCGACCTCCTCGCCCGGCTGGCGCAGAACCTGGACGTGATCCTGGTCTCGGCGACCAACGGCAAGACCACGACCACCCGGCTCATCGCCGAGGCCCTGCGCGCGGCGGGACCGGTCGTGTCCAACGCGCTCGGCGCCAACATGCCGGCCGGCATCACCTCGGCGCTCGCCGGCGGCTCGGACGCCCGGTACGGCGTCATCGAGGTCGACGAGAAGTACCTGGCGGGCGTCGCCCGGGACACCGACCCGAAGTGCATCGCGCTGCTGAACCTCTCCCGTGACCAGCTCGACCGCGCGGCGGAGACCCGCATGCTCGCCGAGAACTGGCGCGAAGGGCTCGCCGGTTCCAAGGCCGTGGTCGTGGCCAACTGCGACGACCCCCTGGTGGTGTGGGCGGCGTCCTCCTCCCCCAACGTCATCTGGGTCGCCGCCGGGCAGATGTGGAAGGACGACGCCTGGTCCTGCCCGTCCTGCGGCGGCGTGATGCAGCGCCCGGGCGACGACTGGTTCTGCGGTGAGTGCGGCTTCCGCCGTCCGACGCCCAGCTGGGCGCTGTCCGGCGACCACGTCCTCGACCCGCACGGCTCCGCCTGGCCGATCCACCTCCAGCTGCCCGGCCGCGCCAACAAGGCCAACGCCGCCTCCTCGGCCGCCGTCGCCGCCGTCTTCGGCGTGCCGCCGCAGGTCGCGCTGGAGCGCATGTACCAGGTGCAGGCGGTGGCCGGACGGTACGACGTCGTCCAGTTCCAGGGCCGCGACCTGCGCCTGCTGCTCGCGAAGAACCCGGCCGGCTGGCTGGAGACCTTCTCCCTGATCGACCAGCCGCCCGCCCCGGTCATCCTGTCCGTGAACGCGCGCTCCGCCGACGGCACCGACACCTCCTGGCTGTGGGACGTCGACTACACGCGCCTGACCGGCCACCCGATCTGCGTGGTGGGGGACCGCCGGCTGGACCTGGCGGTGCGCCTGGAGGTCGCCGACCAGCACTTCCAGGTCTACGACAACCTCGACCAGGCCGTGGCCGCGTGCCCGCCGGGCCGGATCGAGGTCATCGCCAACTACACGGCGTTCCAGGACCTGCGCCGCCGCGTCGGCAACTGAGCACGAGACGTCAGGGGACTTTTGTGAGCGACAACCAACTGCGCATCGTCTGGATCTATCCCGACCTGCTCAGCACCTACGGCGACCAGGGCAACGTCCTCGTCGTGGAGCGCCGGGCGCGGCAGCGCCGCCTGGACGTGGCCCGGCTGGACGTGCGCAGCGACCAGCCGATCCCGACCTCCGGGGACATCTACCTGATCGGCGGCGGCGAGGACCGGCCGCAGCGGCTCGCCGCCGAGCGGCTGCGCCGGGACGGCGGACTGACCCGGGCCGTGGAGAACGGCGCCATCGTGTTCTCCGTGTGCGCCGGCTACCAGATCCTCGGCCACGAGTTCATCAACGACCTCGGCCAGCGCGAGCCCGGGCTCGGGCTGCTGGACGTGGTGTCGGTGCGCGGCGAGGGCGCGCGGTGCGTCGGTGACGTGCTGGGCGACGTCGACGAGCGCCTCGGGCTGCCGCCGCTGACCGGCTTCGAGAACCACCAGGGCGTCACCCACCTCGGCCCCACCGCCCGCCCGCTCGCCCGGGTGCGGTTCGGCAACGGCAACGGCACGGGCGACGGCACGGAGGGCGCGTACAACGACACCGTGTTCGGCACGTACATGCACGGTCCGGTGCTCGCGCGCAACCCGCTGATCGCCGACCTGCTGCTGAAGCTGGCCCTCGACGTCAACGCGCTGCCGCCGACCGACGACCGCTGGTACGAGGCCCTGCGCAACGAGCGCATCGCCGCTGCTCAGCAGCCCGCGTAGGCACAGCGCCGCAGCGTGCCCGGGGCGCGCGTCAACCTGCTGGTCAACAGCCCGTATGACGGCCCATCCGCACAGGTGAGCGGGGTCGTCCAACAGGCGGACGCGTGCTTCGGTCCGGCCCCGGGAAGCCGCTAGGGTGGCGGGGATTCCAGCCGGACAACGCGGTCCGGTCCCGGCCCACGTCGATAAGGTTTCTCGGGCTATGCGCATTGGTGTCCTCACGTCCGGCGGCGACTGCCCCGGCCTGAACGCCGTCATCCGGTCCGTCGTGCACCGCGCCGTCGTCGACCACGGCGACGAGGTCATCGGCTTCCGTGACGGCTGGAAGGGCCTCCTGGAGTGCGACTACCTCAAGCTCGACCTCGACGCGGTGGGTGGCATCCTCGCCCGCGGCGGCACGATTCTCGGCTCCTCCCGGGTCCAGCCCTCCCATCTGCGGGACGGTGTGGAGCGGGCCAGGGGCCATGTCGAGGAGCTCGGCCTCGACGCGATCATCCCCATCGGCGGCGAGGGCACCCTCAAGGCCGCCCGGCTGATGTCGGACAGCGGTCTGCCCGTGGTGGGCGTGCCGAAGACCATCGACAACGACATCGCGGTCACGGACGTCACCTTCGGCTTCGACACGGCCGTCGGGGTGGCGACCGAGGCGCTGGACCGCCTGAAGACCACGGCCGAGTCCCACCAGCGGGTCCTCGTGGTCGAGGTCATGGGCCGGCACACCGGCTGGATCGCGCTGCACTCCGGCATGGCGGCCGGCGCGCACGCCATCGTCGTGCCCGAGCGGCCCTTCGACATAGAGGAGCTGACCCGGCGGGTCGGCGAGCGGTTCGAGGCGGGCAAGCGCTTCGCGATCGTGGTGGCGGCGGAGGGCGCCAAGCCCCGCCCCGGGACCATGGAGTTCGACGAGGGCGGCAAGGACATCTACGGGCACGAGCGTTTCGCGGGCATCGCGCGGCAGCTCTCCGTCGAGCTGGAGGGACGGCTGGGCAAGGAGGCGCGGCCGGTGATCCTCGGGCACGTGCAGCGGGGCGGGACGCCCACCGCCTACGACCGGGTGCTGGCCACGCGGTTCGGGTGGCACGCGGTGGAGGCGGTGCACCGGGGCGAGTTCGGGCAGATGACGGCGCTGCGCGGGACCGACATCGTGATGGTGCCGCTCGCTGAGGCCGTGGAGACGCTGAAGACCGTGCCGGACGAGCGGTACGAGGAGGCGGAGACCGTTCTCTGAGGCTGCCGCAGCCGGCGGGTGCGTCTTCCCCGCGTCCCTGGAACCTCGCCCCCGGTCACGTGTGTGGTCGGGGGCGGTTCTACTCTTGTGGGCGGACAACTTGCTGCACACCCCCACGAAACAGGAGCCGGCGGATGGATCACAGCGGGCACGGCATGACCATGGATCTGCCGCCGTTCACGCTGGGGCGGGGTCTCGCGTGGTCCACGGACCCGTTCTTCCTCGTCGCCTGCCTGGTGGGGCTGGCGCTGTACGGCTGGGGCGTCGTGCGGCTGGTGCGGCGCGGGGACAAGTGGCCCGTGGGGCGGACCGTCGCCTTCGTCCTGGGCGTGCTGACGATCATGCTCATGATGTGCACCCGGCTGAACGACTACGGCATGGTCATGTTCAGCGTGCACATGGTGCAGCACATGGTGATCAGCATGGTCTCCCCCATCCTGATCCTGCTCGGGGCGCCGATCACCCTGGCGCTGCGGGCCCTGCCGACGGCGGGCCGGGGCCGCAAGGGGCCGCGTGAACTGCTGCTGATGTTCCTGCACAGCCGGTACATGCGGATCATCACGCACCCGGCCTTCACCATCCCGCTGTTCATCGCCAGCCTGTACGGGCTGTACTTCACCCCGATCTTCGACACGCTGATGGGCTCCAAGGTGGGGCACATCGCGATGATGGTGCACTTCCTCGCCGTCGGCCTGGTGTTCTTCTGGCCGATCATGGGTGTGGACCCGGGCCCGCACCGGCCGGGGTACCTGATGCGGATGCTGGAGCTGTTCGCGGGCATGCCGTTCCACGCGTTCTTCGGGATCGCGCTGATGATGGCGAGCCAGCCGATGGTGTCGACGTTCGAGAACCCGCCCGCCTCCCTCGGCATCGAGGCGCTGTCCGACCAGAACGCGGCGGGCGGCATCGCCTGGGCGTTCAGCGAGATCCCCTCCGTGCTGGTCCTGATCGCGCTGCTGTTCCAGTGGTACGCCTCCGAGCAGCGGCAGGCCAGGCGCACCGACCGCGCCGCCGACCGGGACGGCGACAAGGAGCTGGAGGCGTACAACGCCTATCTGGCCTCGCTGAACGCGCAGGGGCGCTGAAACCGGCTCGTGTACGGGCCGTGCGCGCCGGGCACCCGCCAGGCACCATGGAGTCACCGGACCACGAGGAGGGTGGCGCGATGCCCGGTTCCACGAACGGTTCCAGCGGGACGAAGACCATGGGGGTGCTCACCGTGGGCGGCCTCGTCGTGGTGACGGCCTACACGGTGGCGCTCGGCAGCAACGGCTGGCTGTGGTTCGGCTGGGTCGTCCTGGGCCTGATCACCCTGGGGATGGTGGTCACCACGCGCAGCACCTGACGGGTCACTCCCGGGTCAGCCGGCCCGCCGAGTGCACACCCGGCTGGTACTTCGGCAGCCGCACGGTGATCTTCATTCCGGCGCCGACGGCGGTCTCGATGACGAGGCCGTGGTCGTCGCCGTAGACCTGGCGGAGCCGGTCGTCGACGTTGGAGAGGCCGATGCCGCCCGAGGGGCTGGCCTCACGGGCGAGGATCCGGCGCAGCAGCTCGGGGTCCATGCCCGCGCCGTCGTCCTCGATGACGACCAGGGCCTCGGCGCCCGCGTCCTGGGCGGTGATCTGGATGTGGCACTTGCCCGAGGCGACGGCCTTGCCCTCCAGGCCGTGCTTGACGGCGTTCTCCACGAGCGGCTGCAGGCACAGGAAGGGCAGGGCGACGGGCAGCACCTCCGGCGCTATCTGGAGGGTGACGGAGAGGCGGTCGCCGAAGCGTGCGCGCACCAGCGCCAGGTAGTGGTCGATGGCGTGCAGTTCGTCGGCGAGGGTGGTGAAGTCGCCGTGCCGGCGGAACGAGTAGCGGGTGAAGTCGGCGAACTCCAGGAGCAGCTCGCGGGCGCGCTCGGGGTCGGTGCGGACGAAGCTGGCGATCACCGCGAGCGAGTTGAAGATGAAGTGCGGGGAGATCTGGGCGCGCAGTGCCTTGATCTCGGCCTCGATGAGGCGGGTGCGCGAGCGGTCCAGGTCCGCCAGTTCCAGCTGCACCGACACCCAGCGGGCGACCTCGCCGGCGGCCCGGACCAGGACGGCGGACTCGCGGGGCGCGCAGGCGACCAGGGCGCCGTGCACCCGGTCGTCGACGGTGAGGGGGGCGACGACCGCCCAGCGCACCGAGCAGTCCAGGCTGTCGCAGGTCAGCCGGAAGGCCTCGCCGCGGCCGGTGTCCAGGGGCCCCGCGAGGCGTTCCATGATCTCGCCGCGGTGGTGGGCGCCGTCGCCGTCCCAGACCAGCACCTGTTCGCGGTCGGTGAGGCAGAGGGCGTCGGTGCCGAGCAGCGAGCGCAGTTTGCGGGCGGACTTGCGGGCGGTCTCCTCGGTCAGGCCGGCCCTGAGCGGGGGTGCGGCGAGGGAGGCGGTGTGCAGGGTCTCGAAGGTGGCGTGCTCGACGGGGGTGCCGAGACCGGCGAGGCTCTTGGCGCGGGCGGTGCGCCGGCCCAGCCAGACGCCGAGGGCCAGGACCGGGAGCACGGCGACGCACAGGCCCGCGAGGAAGTCGCTCATGCCGTCGCCTCCGTGCGCAGTTCCTCGGGGAGATGGAAGCGGGCCAGGACGGCGGCCGTGCCCGGTGGGACCCGGCCGGGGGTGGCGAGGGACACGAGGATCATGGTGAGGAAGCCCAGCGGCACCGACCACAGGGCGGGCCAGGCGAGCAGGGCGTGCAGGGCGGCGCCGCGGCCCGGGTAGCCCGCCATGGTCGCGGCGACCGCGAGCAGGGCGGAGCCGCCTCCCACCAGCATCCCGGCGGCGGCGCCTGGCGGGGTCAGCCGCCGCCACCAGATGCCCAGCACGAGCAGCGGGCAGAACGAGGACGCCGACACCGCGAAGGCGAGCCCCACCGCGTCGGCGACCGGGAGCCCGCCGACCAGGACGCTCGCCGCGAGGGGCACCGCCATGGCCAGGACGGTCCCGAGCCGGAAGTGCCGCACGCCCCGGGAGGGCAGCACGTCCTGGGTGAGGACGCCCGCGACCGCCATGGTCAGGCCCGAGGCCGTGGACAGGAACGCGGCGAAGGCGCCGCCCGCGACCAGGGCGCCCAGGAGGTCGCCGCCCACTCCCCCGATCATCCGGTCGGGCAGCAGCAGGACGGCCGCGTCCGGGTCCCCGGTGAGGGTCAGTTCGGGGGCGTAGAGGCGGCCCAGGGCGCCGTAGACGGGGGGCAGGAGGTAGAAGGCGCCGACCAGGCCGAGGACCGCGACGGTGGTGCGGCGGGCGGCGACGCCGTGCGGGCTGGTGTAGAAGCGGACCACGACGTGGGGCAGGCCCATGGTGCCGAGGAACGTGGCGAGGATCAGCCCGTAGGTGGCGTACAGGGGGCGTTCGGCGCGGCTCTCGGCCTGGGACGGGGAGAGGTCGCCGGCGCCTTCCCGCCCGGCCTCGGGGACGGGGGCGCCGGCGGCGAACAGGAGGCGGGTGCCGCCTTCGACGCGGTGGGTGCCGGCGGGGAGGTCCAGGAGGGCGCCGGTGTGGGTGCGCCCGTCGACGGTGCCGGTGACCGTGACGGTCAGGGGGCGCTCCAGTTTCAGGTCGACGTCGGCGTCGACGCGGACGGACCGCTGTTCGCGGAAGGTGGCCGGTTCGTCGAAGGCGTGGCGCGGGGCGCCGTCGCTCTGCCAGGCGAGGACCAGGAACAGGGCGGGGACGAGCAGGGCGGTGAGCTTGAGCCAGTACTGGAAGGCCTGGACGAAGGTGATGCTGCGCATGCCGCCCGCGGCGACGGTGGCGGTGACGACGACGGCGACGATCACACCGCCCAGCCAGTCGGGCGCCCCGGTCAGCACGGTCAGGGTGAGTCCGGCGCCCTGGAGCTGGGGCAGCAGGTACAGCCAGCCCACGCCGACCACGAAGGCCCCGGCGAGCCGCCGCACGGCCTGCGAGGCGAGGCGGGCCTCGGCGAAGTCGGGCAGCGTGTAGGCGCCGGAGCGGCGCAGCGGGGCGGCGACGAACAGCAGCAGCACGAGGTAGCCGGCGGTGTAGCCCACCGGGTACCAGAGCATGTCGGGGCCCTGGACCAGGACCAGGCCCGCTATGCCGAGGAAGGAGGCGGCGGAGAGGTACTCGCCGCTGATGGCGGCGGCGTTCAGGCGGGGGCCGACGGTGCGGGAGGCGACGTAGAAGTCGGAGGTGGTGCGGGAGATGCGCAGGCCGAAGGCGCCGACCAGGACCGTGGCGACGACGACCAGGGCGACGGCGGGGACGGCGTAGCTGGAGTTCATGGGCGTGCGGGGTCAGCGGTCCTCGACGAGGCGGACGAAGTCGCGCTCGTTGCGCTCGGCGCGGCGGACGTACCAGCGGGCGAGCAGGACCAGCGGGAGGTACAGGCCGAAGCCGAGGACGGCCCATTCCAGGCGGCGGGCGCCGGGCAGCGCGGCGAAGAGCAGCGGGAGGGGGCCGATGAGCAGGCCGAGGACCGCGAAGACGGTGAGGGCGGCGCGCAGCTGGGTGCGCATCAGGGAGCGGACGTAGGTGTGGCCGAGGGTGGTCTGCTCGTCGATCTCGGTGCGCGGGCGGTAGTAGCCGGAGCCCTTGCGGATCCGCCGGGGCGGGCCGGTGACGAGGACGCGGCGTTCGGTGTGGTCCTGGGGCACCGTCACGTCCTCCTCATCAGCAGGTCGCGCAGTTCACGCGTGTGACGCCGGCTGACCTGGAGCTCCTCGGAGCCGACGAGGACGCTGACGGTGCCGGCGTCGAGGCGGAGTTCGCCGATGTGGCGCAGGGCGACGAGGTGGCGGCGGTGGATGCGGACGAAGCCGCGGGAGCGCCAGCGTTCCTCCAGGGTGGACAGCGGGATGCGGACCAGGTGGCTGCCCTTGTCGGTGTGCAGGCGGGCGTAGTCGCCCTGGGCCTCGACGTGGGTGATGTCGTCGACGGCGACGAAGCGGGTCACGCCGCCGAGCTCGACGGGTATGTGGTCCGGGTCGGGTTCGCTCACGGGTATGCGCGGGGCGGCGCCGCGCAGTTCGGCGGCCCGGCGGACGGCCTCGGCGAGGCGTTCCTTGCGGACGGGCTTGAGGACGTAGTCGACGGCCTTGAGGTCGAAGGCCTGCACGGCGAAGTCCTCGTGCGCGGTGACGAACACGACGAGCGGGGGCCGGGCGAAGCCGGTGAGCAGCCGGGCCAGGTCGAGGCCGTCCAGCCCCGGCATCTGGATGTCGAGGAAGACGACGTCGATCTCCTCGGGCCCGCCCGGGCCGGACTCCAGGGCGCGGTTGATGCGGCGCAGTGCCTCGGTCGCGTCACCGGCGCCCTCCGCGCTGCCGACGCGGGGGTCGGCCTGCAGCAGGTAGAGCAGTTCCTCGAGCGAGGGGCGTTCGTCGTCGACAGCCAGGGCGCGCAGCATGAACGTGGAGTGTAAGGGCGATCCGTACGTCTGGACACGTGCCGGGGGAACGTTCGCGGTGGCCGTGCCGGTGCGGGCGCCGGCCGGAGGGCCGGTGGATACAGTGCCCGCATGAACAGCAGGTCCACGGCGTTCGACGAACTCGACCGGAAGATCGTCACCGCGTTGATGGCGAACGCCCGGACGTCGTTCGCGGAGATCGGCACGGCGATCGGACTGTCGGCCACCGCGGTCAAGCGCCGGGTGGACCGGTTGCGGGAGACGGGCGTGATCACCGGGTTCACGGCGACCGTGAAGCCGTCGGCGCTGGGCTGGCGCACGGAGGCCTACGTCGAGGTGTACTGCGAGGGCGCCGCCCCGCCGCGGCGGCTGGCCGAGGTGGTGCGCGACTACCCGGAGATCGCCGCGGCGATGACGGTGACCGGCGGCGCGGACGCGCTGCTCCACGTGCGGGCGCGGGACGTGGAGCACTTCGAGGAGGTGCTGGAGCGGATCCGGCAGGAGCCGTTCATCCGGAAGACGATCAGCGTGATGGTGCTGTCCCATCTGCTGCCGGAGAGCCCGGAGGCGGGCGCCAGCCATCCGGCGCCCGAGGAGTTCCCCGGTGGCGCAGCAGGCGTGCGCTGACCGGCCGGAAGACGCAGCGTTCGTGCGTGGACGCGCAAGCTTTGTTCCTTGTCGGCGCCTGGCGTCAGTTCCTACCGTTGTGTCAACCCCCAGTCACACACCGTGAGGAAGCGGAGGGACCCCTTCGTGCCCGACTCCCGTGTGCCGCGCCGGCGGCGCTACCTCGTCTGCGAACCCAGACACTTCGCCGTGCAGTACGCGATCAACCCCTGGATGCACCCCGACGAACCCGTCGACGTGATCCGGGCCCTGGACCAGTGGCAGGCACTGGTCGACACCTATCGTGCCCATGGCCATACCGTGGACAGTGTGAAGCCCGTTCCCGGCCTGCCCGACATGGTCTTCGCCGCGAACGCGGCGGTCGTGGTCGACGGGCGCGTCTTCGGCTCCCTCTTCCACGCGCCCGAGCGCCGTCCCGAGTCCGTGCCCTACGAGGCGTGGTTCAAGACGGAGGGCTACGAGGTCTACCACCCCGAGTCGGTCTGCGAGGGCGAGGGCGACCTGGTGCCGGCCGGGCGCTGGATCCTCGCCGGGACGGGCTTCCGCACGACCCGGGAGGCCCACGCCGAGGCGCAGGAGTACTTCGGCGTGCCGGTGATCGGCCTGACCCTGGTGGACCCGTACTTCTACCACCTGGACACGGCGCTGTTCGTGCTGGACGAGGAGAACATCGCCTACTACCCCGAGGCGTTCTCGCCGGGCAGCCGTGAGGTGCTCGCCCGGCTGTACCCGGACGCGGTGCTCGCCACCCGCGAGGACGCGATGGCGTTCGGGCTCAACTCCGTCTCCGACGGGCGCCACGTCTTCATCCCGCCCGGGGCGACGGGCCTGGCCGCGCAACTGGCCGACCGCGGCTACGTCCCCGTCCCCGTCGACCTGTCCGAGTTCCACAAGGCCGGGGGCGGCATCAAGTGCTGCACCCAGGAGATCCGGGAGAACCGCTCATGACCGCACCCGTCACCACCCGCGACCCGCAGGAGAACCCCGGCCCGCGGGGCGGCCGCGGCTCCGAGGAGCTCATCCGGGCGGAGGAGCCGGTCCTCGCGCACAACTACCACCCGCTGCCCGTGGTCGTCTCCCGGGCGGAGGGCACCTGGGTGGAGGATGTGGAGGGCCGGCGCTACCTCGACATGCTGGCCGGCTACTCGGCCCTCAACTTCGGCCACCGGCACCCGGCGCTGATCGAGGCGGCCCACCGCCAGCTCGACCGGCTGACACTGACCTCGCGGGCCTTCCACAACGACCGGCTCGCGGAGTTCGCCGAGCGGCTCGCCGCGCTCACGGGGCAGGACATGGTGCTGCCCATGAACACCGGTGCGGAGGCGGTGGAGAGCGGGGTGAAGGTGGCCCGCAAGTGGGCCTACGACGTCAAGGGCGTTCCGGCGGACCGGGCCACGATCGTCGTGGCGGCGGACAACTTCCACGGCCGCACGACGACGATCGTCAGCTTCTCCACGGACGAGACCGCGCGCAGCGGCTTCGGACCCTTCACGCCGGGGTTCCGGATCGTGCCGTACAACGACCTGGCCGCGCTGGAGGCGGCGGTCGACGAGACGACGGCGGCGGTGCTGATCGAGCCGATCCAGGGCGAGGCCGGGGTGATCATCCCGGACGACGGCTACCTGGCCGGCGTGCGCGAACTGACCCGGCGCGAGGGCTGTCTGTTCGTCGCGGACGAGATCCAGTCCGGGCTCGGCCGCACGGGCAGCACGCTGGCGGTCGAGCACGAGTCGGTGGTGCCGGACGTGGTGCTGCTGGGCAAGGCGCTGGGCGGCGGCATCGTGCCGGTGTCGGCGGTGGTCGGGCGCCGTGAGGTGCTCGGGGTGCTGCACCCGGGCGAGCACGGCTCGACCTTCGGCGGCAACCCGCTGGCGGCCGCGGTCGGCACGGCGGTCGTCGAGCTGCTGGAGACGGGCGAGTTCCAGCGCCGGGCGGCCGAACTGGGCGTGGTCCTGCGCGAGGGTCTGGCCGGCCTGGTCGGCAAGGGCGTGGTCGGCTTCCGCGCGCGCGGGCTGTGGGCGGGCGTCGACATCGACCCCGCGCTCGGCACCGGCCGCGAGATCAGCGAGCGCCTCATGGGCGAGGGGATCCTGGTGAAGGACACGCACGGCTCGACGATCCGCCTGGCACCGCCGCTGACCATCACCGGCGAGGAGCTGCGGGGAGCGCTCGGGGCCCTGGAGAAGGTCCTCGGGTAGCGCGGCGGAGGCGGGGGGCCGGGCGGGCGGGCGCCCGGCCCCCCGCCTCCCCGAGCGGCCCCGCACAAGCCGCCCCCTTTCCCCGGAAGGGTGAAGATGGGGGCAAGAGGTGGTAGACCACTCTCAGCGACAGAGAGGTCGGCCGTGGGCGCGAACGAGGAGTACGGCACTGCCCGGCAGCGCTTCGACGCGGCCGACGCGGCGCCCCTGTTGCTCGATCCGCAGGGCGTGGTGACGGGCTGGACCGAGGACGCCCGGCGCCTGCTGGCGTACCCGGCCGCCGAGGCGGTGGGCCGCAAGCTCGCCGACCTGCTGGTCGCCGAGGACGCTCAGCGGGTGCCGGACCTGGTCGAGCGGTGCCGCAGGGACGGCGGCTGGCGGGGGCTGCTGACGGTCCGCCGCAAGGACGGCCGGCCGGTGCGGGTCGCGGCCCGGATCGATCCGGCCGAGGAGGCGCACGGCGGCTCGCGCTGGCTGGTGCTGCTGTCGGAGCTGGCCGGTGCACCCGGCTGGGACATGAGCCGGGCGGTGCTGGAGCGGATGGTGTCCGACGCCCCGGTGGGGATCGCGATCGTGGACACGGACCTGCGGTTCGTGTGGTCGAACGCCGCTCTGGAGCAGTTCGGCGGCGGACCGGCCCCGAGCCGGCTCGGTCTGCGGTTCGCGGACGTCCAGCCGGGTCTGGACGCGCAGGCGGTCGAGGCGCAGATGCGGCACGTGCTGGAGACGGGCGAGCCGGTCATCGGGTACGAGCACGTGGGGCACGTGCGCTCGGCGCCGCTGCGCGAGACGGCGCACATGCTGTCCTTCACCCGCCTGGAGGACGAGCGGGGCCACCCGATCGGCGTCTACTACACGGTCGTGGACATGACCGAGCGGCACCGTGCGCGGCAGCGGCTGGCGCTGCTCGACCGGGCCGGTGAGACGATCGGCCGGAGCCTGGACCTCGTGCGCACCGCGCAGGAACTGGCCGACGTGGCGGTGCCGGGACTGGCCGACTTCGCCTGCGTGGACCTGCTGGAGCCGGTGCTGCGCGGCGGTGAGCTGGCGCCCGGACCGCTCCCGGACACGGCGGAGCCGGTGGCGCTGCGCCGCGCGGGCCACCGGTGCGTGGACGAGGACCTGCCGGCCGTGGTCGTCCCCGTCGGGGACGTGGCGACCTATCCGGTGGGCTCGCCCCCGGTCCGCTGCCTGACCTCGGGCCGGTCCTGGCGCGCGGAACGGCTCGACCCGTCGGCCCGGGACTGGACGACCGACGCCCCGGGTGGCCGGCGGGCCACCTTCCGGGAGCTGGGGCTGCACAGCGTCATGACCGTGCCGATCCGGTCGCGGGGCACCACCCTCGGCCTCACCAGCTTCTACCGGCGCGCCCACCGCGAACCCTTCGACGCGGAGGACCTGCGCCTCGCCGAGGACCTCGTCGCCCGCGCTGCCGTCTGCCTGGACAACGCCCACCGCTACACCCGCGAGCGCGACGCCGCGCTCGTCCTGCAGCGCAGTCTGCTCCCCCGGCGGCTGCCCGAGCAGGACGCCGTCGAGGTGGCCGCGTGCTACCGGCCGGCGGACGAACTGACCGGCCTCGGCGGCGACTGGTTCGACCTCATCCCGCTGTCCGGGGCGCGGGTCGCGCTCGTCGTGGGCGAGGTGCCGGGGCACGGCATCGACGCCGCGGCGGCCATGGGGCAGCTGCGCACCGCCGTGCGGACCCTGGCCGCGCTGGATCTGCCGCCCGAGGAGGTCCTGGCGCACCTGGACGACCTGGTGGCGCGGTCGGCGCGGGAGGAGGGGGCCGAACCGGGTGCGGCGGGCGCCGGCGGCGGACGGTCGGTGGGTGCCGGATGCCTGTACGCCGTCTACGACCCGGTCGACGGCGGGTGCGCGATGGCCGCGGCGGGCCAGCCGGCGCCGGCGGTCGTGCGGCCCGACGGCTCGGTCACGTTCGCCGATCTTCCGCAGGGCCCGCCGCTGGGGGTGGGCGGTCCGCCCTTCGAGGCGGTGGAGCTGACCCTCGCGGAGGGCAGCACGCTGGCCCTGCACACCGACGGACTGCTGGCCCGGGGCGAGACCTGGGCCGTCGACGCCGGCCGGGAGCGGCTGCGCCGGGCCCTGGCACAGGCGGGCCCGCTGGAGACGTACTGCCGGAGGGTCGTCGACGCGCTGGTGCCGGCCCGTCCGTACGACGACGTGGCCCTGCTGATGGCCCGGACGAAACGTCTCGGCGCCGGGCAGGTGGCGGCCTGGGAGCTGCCCCCCGACCCGGCCGTCGTCGCCGAGGCCCGCCGCACGGTCACCCGGCAGCTGGCGCGCTGGGGCCTGGACGAACTGGTCTTCACCACGGAGCTGGTGGTGAGCGAGCTGGTCACCAACGCCATCCGGTACACCACCGGGCCCATCCGCCTCCGGCTGATCCGGGAGCGCGCCCTGGTGTGCGAGGTCTTCGACGGCGGCGCCACCGCGCCCCACCTGCGCCATCCCCGCACGACGGACGAGGGCGGACGCGGCCTGCTGCTGGTTTCCCAGCTCACCCAGCGGTGGGGCACGCGGTTCATCCCCGACGGGAAGATCATCTGGGCCGAGCAGCCCCTGACCGCGGCCCCGGAGTGATTTTCCGGGGTGATGCCGCCCCATACCGTGCGAAACTGGTGTGATCCCGGCAGCGGTGAGGCGGCGGCCATGACGGATGCGGCGATCGACTACGCGGCGGTGTTCCAGTCCCTGCCCGGCATGGTGGCGCTCCTGACACCGGAGCTGGTGTACGCGGACGTCAACGAGGAGTTCGTGCGGGGCTCCGGCCGCTCCCGCGAGCAGCTGATCGGCCGCTACCTGTTCGACGTCTTCCCGGACAACCCCAACGACCCGGCCGCGACGGGCGCGCGCAATCTGGAGGCCTCGCTCTACCGCGTCCTGGCCACCGGCGAGCGCGACACCATGGCGCTGCAGCGCTACGACGTCGAGGACGCGGGACGCCCCGGGGAGTGGCAGGAGCGCTACTGGAGCCCCGTGAACGCGCCGGTGCTCGGCCCCGACGGGAAGGTCGTGCTGGTCGTGCACCGCGTGGAGGAGGTCACGGAGCTGATCCGGGCCCGGGGCCGCGCCGGGGACCGCGACGGCCGCGCGCGGGTGCTGGAAGCGGAGCTGTACACCCGCGCCCGCGACCTCCAGGAGCTCAACGAACGGCTGCGGCGGGCGCACTCCCGGGAACGGGAGGTGGCGCTGGCACTGCAGGAGGCGATGCTGCCCGCCCGGCGCCAGGTCAGCCGCCACCACCGGGCCGCCGTCCGCTACCGCCCGGCCGTGGGCGCGCTCAACGTCTGCGGGGACTGGTACGACCTGGTCGACCTGGTCGGCGGCCACCGGATCGGCGTGTCCGTGGGCGACGTGGTCGGGCACGGACTGGAGGCGGCCGGCGTCATGGGGCAGTTGCGCAGCGCGCTGAGCGCGGCCTCCCGGGTCGCCGCGGGCCCGGCCCAGGCGCTGGACGTGCTGGGGCGCTACGCGCACGTGGTCGACGGTGCCGAGTCGGCGACGGCGGTGACGACCTTCATCGACTTCGACCGGCACACCATCGCCTACAGCAGCGCGGGTCACCCCCCGCCCGTACTGATGCATCCCGACGGCCGCACGCGGTTCCTCGACCAGGCCACGGACACACCGCTCGACGCCCGGCCCGACCCGATCCCCCGGCCCCAGGCCGAGACGGGCTTCATGCCGGGCGCCACGCTGGTGCTGTACACCGACGGCCTGATCGAACGGCGGCGGGAGGACATCGACGCGGGTCTGGCCCGGCTCGCCGGGGCCCTGCGCCGCCACCGCGACCAGGACCCCGAGACCCTCGCCGACACCGTCCTGCTGGAACTGCTGCCCTCCGGCGGCGCCACGGACGACACCGCGCTGATCATCGTCCGGCTGTGACCCTCAGATCCGGGTCCTGCCGTGGTCGAGCAGGCGCACCCGGTCCACGTTCTCCCGGTCCTCGGCGTCCGTGCTGGGCGCCGCCCCGAACCAGGCGTCGAGGATCTCCTTCAGCAGCGGCTCGGACGTCAGCCGCAGGCTGAGCGCGAGCACGTTGGCGTCGTTCCAGCGGCGGGCCCCGTCGGCGGTGTAGGCGTCCGTGCACAGGGCCGCCCGGACTCCGGGCACCTTGTTGGCCGCGATCGAGGCGCCCGTGCCGGTCCAGCAGCACACCACGGCCTGGTCGGCCGTCCCGTCGGCGACCTCGCGGGCCGCGGCCTCGGAGCACACCGCCCACTGCGGGTCGTCGCCGGGCAGCAGGGCGCCGTGCGGGCGCACCTCGTGACCCCGGTCGCGCAGCGCGGCCACGAGGGAGCGGGCGACGGGCTCGTCCATGTCCGAGGAAACTGAGATCCGCATGCTGCGCAGACTACTCGCCGGGCCGCGGAGCGCGCCGCTCCCGCGATGCTCGCCGACCACACCGGCACCACCGGACACAGCCGCCCTGACTGACCGTCAGTCAAAAGGTGAAGGATCGGCACGGTCCTGCCGCACGAGGTGCCCGGCGGCAACCCGTGCACCTACACTGGCACCCCACGACATGCCGGTTGACCTGCTGGAACGCGGCGGTTGAGTCCACCGCGAGAGGCGAGGAGCGCCCGCTTTGTTCTACTACCTGCTGAAATACGTGCTGCTCGGCCCGCTGCTGAGACTGGTCTTCCGGCCTCGCATCGAGGGCCTGGAGCACGTGCCGGCGGAGGGCGCCGCGATCATCGCCGGCAATCACCTGTCGTTCTCGGACCACTTCCTCATGCCCGCGATCCTCAAGCGGCGCATCACCTTCCTGGCGAAGGCCGAGTACTTCACGGGTCCGGGCGTCAAGGGCCGTCTGACGGCCTTCTTCTTCCGCAGCGCGGGGCAGATCCCGGTCGACCGCTCCGGCAAGGACGCGGGCCAGGCGGCGATCCGCGAGGGCCTCGGCGTGCTGAGCAAGGGCGAGCTGCTCGGCATCTACCCCGAGGGCACCCGGTCGCACGACGGCCGGCTCTACAAGGGCAAGGTCGGTGTCGCGGTGATGGCCCTCAAGGCCGGCGTCCCGGTGGTGCCCTGCGCGATGATCGGCACGTTCGAGGCCCAGCCGCCCGGCAAGGTCATCCCCAACATCCACCCGGTCGTGATCCGCTTCGGTGAGCCGCTCGACTTCTCCCGCTACGCGGGCATGGAGAGCGAGAAGGCCGTCCTGCGCGCCGTCACCGACGAGATCATGTACGCGATCCTCTCGCTGTCCGAGCAGGAGTACGTCGACCAGTACGCGGCCGTGGTCAAGGCCGAGGAGGCCGCCGCCCCCAGGCAGCGGAAGTTCCGGCGCACGCCCCGGAGCTGACCTCTGCTGTCGGCAGAAGCCGTTCCCGGGGCCGGGCGGGGCGCTCTACGGTCGCGGTATGAGACGTGCGGTGGTGATCGGGGCGGGCGGGCAGATCGGCCGGCCGGCGGTGGCGGCGCTGGCCCGGGACGGCTGGGCGGTGACGGCCGTCTCGCGCGGCGGCGCCCGGGACGGGGACTGGCCCGGGCAGGTGCAGGCGGAGCGGCTGGACCGCGAGGACGACGCGGCCCTGGGCGCGTTGATCGGCGACGGCTGCGACCTGGTGGTCGACCTCGTCGCCTACGGAGCCCGGCACGCTCGGCAGTTGACGGACCTGGCCGACCGCATCGGCTCGGCGGTGGTGGTGTCCACGGTGTCGGTGTACGAGGACGGCAAGGGCCGCGGCTTCGACACGATGGGCGAGCCGGGCGGTCTCCCGCACTACCCCGTGCCGATCGGCGAGGACCAGCCCACGGTCGCGCCGGGCGACGCCACGTACAGCACCGGCAAGGCCGCACTGGAGCGCGGACTCCTGGCGGCCGGCGACCGCCTGCCGACGACGCTGCTGCGCGCGGGTGCGGTGCACGGCCCGCACAGCCCGCTCCCCCGCGAGCTGTACTTCGTGAAACGGAACCTGGACGGGCGGCGCCGCCGGGTCCTCGCCTTCCGCGGCGAGAGCCTGTTCCACACCGCCGCCGCCCGGAACATCGCCGAGCTGATCCGGCTGGCGGCGGCCCGGCCCGGTTCGCGGGCGCTCAACGCCTGTGACCCCGAGCCGCCGAGCGTGGCGGAGATCGGCGCGGCCATCGACGCGGTGATGGGCGTGCGGACCGAGACGGTCCTGCTGGACGGACCGGCGCCGTCGCCGTCCGTGGGCAGTTCGCCCTGGTCGGTGGAGCGGCCCGTGGTGTGCGACATGTCCGCCGCCGCACGGGAGCTGGGCTACCGGCCGGTCGTGTCCTACGCCGGCAGCCTCCCGGAGACGGTCGCCGGGCTCACCGGCCGGCTGGCCGGGCGGGACTGGCGGGAGGCGTTCCCCGCACTCGCGCGTGTCTACCCGGACCTCTTCGACTACGCGGCGGAGGACGCCTGGTTCACCGGTGCGGCATGAGTGAGGGGCGGCCGGACCTCCGGCCGCCCCTCACCGCCGTGCGGCGGCCGTCGGCTACGGCTTCGGCGTGGCGTGCGGCGCGCAGGTCACGTCCGCGCCGTCGAGCTCGCCGGTCAGCAGGTAGCTGTCCACCCTGGTGTTGACGCACGGGTTGGTCAGACCGGTGACGCCGTGCGAGCCCGCGTCCTTCTCGGTGATCAGGCGCGAGCCCTTGAACCGCTGGTGCAGTTCGACGGCGCCCTCGTACGGGGTGGCCGCGTCGCGCTCGGACTGCACGATCAGCACCGGCGGCAGGCCCTTGCCGGTCCGCACGTCCAGCGGCGTCTGCTGCTTGGCCGGCCAGGTGGCGCACGGGAGGTTCATCCAGGCGTTGGCCCAGGTCATGAACGGGTGATCCCGGTGCAGCCGCGTGTTGTCACGGTCCCACCGCTGCCAGCTGGTGGGCCACTTGGCGTCGGTGCACTCCACCGCCGTGTAGACGGCGTTGCCGTTCTCGGCGGCGGCGTTGCCCGCGGTGTCCGACAGGTCCGGGGCGGCGGCGTCCACGAGGGCCTGGGTGTCCCCGGCGGCGTACTTGCTGAAGACGGAGGCGACCGGGGCCCACTGGGAGTCGTAGTACGGGGCGCCCTGGAAGAAGGAGATCAGCTCGGCCGGGCCGACGACCCCGCCGATCGGGCTCTTCTTGGCGGTGGCACGCAGCTGCAGCCACTGCTGCTGGACCTCGGCGCGGGTGTCGCCGAGGTGGTAGGTCGCGTCGTTCTTCGCGACCCAGTCCTGCCAGTCCTTCCAGCGGCCCTCGAAGGCGACGTCCTGGTCCAGGTTGGCCTGGTACCAGATCTTCTCGCGGGACGGGTTGACGACGCTGTCGAGGACCATGCGGCGCACGTGGCCCGGGAAGAGCGTGCCGTAGACGGCGCCGAGGTAGGTGCCGTAGGAGACGCCGAGGAAGTTGAGCTTCCTCTCGCCGAGGGCGGCGCGGATGACGTCGAGGTCGCGCGCGGTGTTCGGCGTGGTCATGTGCGGCAGCATCCAGCCGCTGCGCTCCTGGCAGCCCTCGGCGTACTCGCGGGCCAGCTTGCGCTGGGCGAGCTTGTCCGCCTCGGAGTCGGGCACCGGGTCGGCCTTGGGTGCCTTGACGAACTCCTGCGGGTCGACGCAGGAGATGGGCGTGGACCTGCCGACGCCGCGCGGGTCGAAGCCCACGAAGTCGTAGGCCTTGGCGGCGTTGGCCCAGATGGGGTTCTTGCCGGTGACCCGGGCCGGGAAGCGCAGTCCGGAGCCGCCGGGGCCGCCGGGGTTGTAGACCAGCGCGCCCTGCCGCTCGGCCGGCGTGCCGGTGTTGCCGATGCGGTCGACGGCGAGTCGGATCTGCTTGCCGTACGGCTTGGCGTAGTCGAGCGGCACGGTGACGTACCCGCACTGGATCGGCTTGGGCAGGTTCCAGTCGGCGGGGCAGTCCTGCCAGTCGATGCCGGCCTTCGCGGCCCGGTCGGCGGCGATGGCGGCGCCCCGGGCCTCCCGGTCCCGGCCGGGGCCGCTGCCCGCGCTCGCGTTCGCCGTGGGCGCCGCGACGGCGCCGGCTATCAGCGTGGCCGTGACGAGCGCGCCGGCCGAACCGAGCGCCGTCACCCGCCTCTTCGCTCTCGTACCCCTCAAGTGGGACCTCCCCGTACATCGTTGCGATCAGTACGGGGGATCCTCGCGGCTGTGAGGTCCCCGGCAACAGGGGCGGGCGCCCTTCTTTGCCAATCCGATAAACGGAGAACCGCGTCTGCTGTACGGACGGCTACGCGAGGGAGGCCAGGGCCTCGTCGAGCAGCCGCCGCAGCCGGAGGGCGTCCGGGGCCACGGCCGTCACCAGTGCGGCGGGCCCGGCGAGCGGCACGAGGCAGGCCCCCTCCCCGAGGGACCGGGCCGTCACCGGCTCGGCTGCGAACTCGGGCCGCACGAGCACCAGTTGTCCCACCGCCCGGTGGCCGGCGAGCACGGCGGGACCGTCCCAGCCGCCCGGCGCGCCGGGTCCGCACGCCAGTTCCTGGTCGAGGACCGACCGCCCGGCCACCCGCACGGTCAGACGGCTCGTCAGGCGTCCGGGCTGCTCACCGGCCCGCCCCAGCACCTGCTCCTCGCGCAGCACGAGCCGGGCCGTGGCGGCGAGCTCGGCCCGGGTCGTGACGCACAGGTCGCTGCCCCGGACGGAGATCAACTGCTCGGGCAGCCAGTGCAGTTCGGCGTGGTCGGCGACGCCGAGCCGGACGTCGTAGCGGGCCCCTTCCTCGGTCTGGCCGGGCAGCGCGAGGGTGGCGGCGGCCGATCCGACGGACAGCCGCGCTCCCTCCTCCGCGCGGGCCTCCACGGTGAAGTGGTCACCGCCGAGCGGTCCGCTCATCGCACCGACCAGCATGACCCGCGCCTGGCCGCCGCCGGACCGGGTGCGCCGCAGCGCCAGGGGCCCGTCGCTCTCCAGCACGGGCAGGCAGGTCCCGCCCCGGCCGTCGTCGCGGGCCAGGATCCTCGCGACGGACCGCACCCCGGCGGAGCCGCTCACGCCCGTGCCGCCCAGGCGGCCAGCCGCGCGCGCACCCACGCGGCGACGTCGGCCACCCCGGCCTCGCTCCGCAGCGACTGGAAGACGACCGGCAGCCGGGCGCGCTGCGCCTTGGCGTCGGCGGCCATGCGCGCCAGGTCGGAGCCGACGTGCGGAGCGAGGTCGGTCTTGTTGACGACGAGCAGGTCGGCGGTGGTCACGCCCGGTCCGCCCTTGCGGGGGATGTCGTCGCCCCCGGCCACGTCGATCACGAAGATCTGGGCGTCGACGAGCCCTCTGGAGAAGGTCGCGGTGAGGTTGTCCCCGCCGGACTCCACGAGCACCAGGTCCAGCGGCCCGACGGCGTCCTCCAGATCCTCCACCGCCTCCAGGTTCGCGGAGATGTCGTCCCGGATCGCGGTGTGCGGACAGGCCCCCGTCTCGACGGCGGTGATCCGCTCGGGCGGCAGCACGGCCTCCCGCAGCAGGAACTCGGCGTCCTCCCGGGTGTAGATGTCGTTGGTGACGACGGCCAGCGACAACTCGTCGCGCAGCGCCCGGCAGAGCGCGGCGACGGTGGCGGTCTTCCCGGAGCCCACGGGGCCGCCGAGGCCGATCCGCAGGGCACGGCGGCCGCCGTCGGGGCGGCGGGCGTCGGCGCTCACAGCGGAGGGGCCGTCGTGGTGATGATCGAGGTGCATGTGCGGCTCCTGATGGTGCGGGCCCGGGACTGCGGGCGATCGGGTACGGGGGGCGGGGCTTGCTGCCGGGTGCGGGTGGGTGGGGGCCGGTCGCGCCGTTCCCCGCGCCCCTGATGGTCGGCGGGCGGCTACGAGGCGAACAGCCGTACCGGCCACACCGCGTGCGCCTCCGCCCCGATCTCCAGCAGCGGCGCGGAAGCGGCGGGCAGCGCGTCGACGCCCTCGTCGACGACCCGGCGCGCCGCCTCCACCGCCCGGTCCGCGACCCGGTCCGTCTCGGGCGCCAGCCGGGCGAGCACGCCCGTGGCGTCGAAGGGGTCCAGGCTCAGCAGCCGCACCGTCGCCGTGGCCGGCCCGCTCACGCTCTCGTACGCCGCGCAGTACGCGGCGTCCACCGGCCCCAGGCCGGCCGCCCGCGCCGCCAGGCCGAGGACCACCGGCTGATGCGCTCCCCTGGGGAACTCCCGCCCGAGGGCGTCCAGTTCGGCGGACGGCCAGGTGGTCCGCGCGGCCCGCGTCAGCTGCCGTCCGAGCTTGCGCGCGGCGGCCCGCAACGCGGGCGAGGGCGTGCGGGCGTCCGCGGCGCCGTCCAGCGCGACGGGATCGATGCCGAGCGCCGCGGCCGCCGCGAGGGCCGCCGACACCAGCCCGGCCGTGTGCAGCCGTCCCCGGCAGAAGTCCGCCAGGCTCGCCGCCCCGCTGATCCGCCCGGCCCCGACGGCCTCCTCGGCCCCGCCGGAGTGCGCGTGCCCTCCGGCGGGGAACCGGCCGTCGGCCAGGACGAGCAGTGCCGCCCGTGACATCGTCACCCCGCCTTCAGAAGAGGAAGTAGCGCTGCGCCATGGGCAGCTCGGCCGCGGGTGTCGCCTCGACGAGCTCCCCGTCGATGTGCACGGCGAAGCTGTCGGGGTCGATGCGCACGTCGGGCCGCGCGTCGTTCTCGCGCATGTCGGCCTTGGTGACCGCGCGGGTCGACTCGATGGCCACGAACCGCTTGCCGAGCCCGAGGCGTTCCGGCAGTCCGTCCTCGACGGCCAGGGGCGCGACGAAGTTGACGGAGCTGGCGGCGGGCGCCCGGCCGATCGCGCCGTACATCGGGCGCGGCAGGATCGGCTGCGGGGTCGGGATGGAGGCGTTCGCGTCGCCCATCTGCGCGTACGCGATCTGCCCGCCCTTGACGACCATGTGCGGCTTGACGCCGAAGAACGCGGGCTCCCACAGCACCAGGTCGGCCAGCTTGCCGCTCTCCACCGACCCGATCTCGCGGGCGAGGCCCTGTGCGAGCGCGGGGTTGATCGTGTATTTGGCGACGTAGCGGCGCACCCGGTGGTTGTCGGCCCGGCCGTCGCCGGGCAGGGCACCGCGGCGCCGTTTCATGACGTGGGCGGTCTGCCAGGTCCGCAGGACGACCTCGCCGACGCGTCCCATCGCCTGCGAGTCGGAGGAGATGATGGAGATCGCGCCGAGGTCGTGCAGCACGTCCTCCGCGCCGATGGTGGAGGGCCGGATGCGGGACTCGGCGAACGCCAGGTCCTCCGGCACGGCCGGGTTGAGGTGGTGGCACACCATCAGCATGTCGAGGTGTTCCTCGGCGGTGTTGACGGTGAAGGGCCGGGTCGGGTTGGTGGAGCTGGGCAGCACGTGCGGCTCGGAGACCACCGTCATGATGTCCGGGGCGTGCCCGCCGCCCGCGCCCTCGGTGTGGTAGGCGTGGATGCCCCGTCCGGCGATGGCGGCGAGCGTGTCGCCGACGAACCCGGCCTCGTTCAGCGTGTCGGTGTGGATGGCGACCTGGATGCCCGTCCGCTCGGCGACGGTCAGCGCGGCATCGATGACGGCCGGGGTGGAGCCCCAGTCCTCGTGCAGCTTCAGGCCGAGCGCGCCGCCCCGGATCTGCGACAGCATCGCCTCGTGGGAGACGGTGTTGCCCTTGCCGAGGAAGCCGATGTTGAGCGGGTAGGCCTCCATGGCCTCCAGCATCCGGGCGAGGTGCCAGGGGCCGGGGGTCACGGTCGTCGCCTTGGAGCCCTCCGCCGGGCCGGTGCCGCCGCCGACCAGGGTGGTGACGCCCGAGGCCAGGGCCTCGTCCGCGATCTGGGGGCAGATGAAGTGGACGTGCGCGTCGATCGCGCCGGCCGTGAGGATCCGCCCGTTGCCGGCGATGATCTCGGTCTCCGGGCCGATGACCAGGTCCGGGTGGACGCCGTCCATCGTGTCGGGGTTGCCGGCCTTGCCGATGCCGGTGATGCGCCCGTCGCGGATGCCGACGTCGGCCTTGACGATCCCCCAGTGATCGATGATCACCGCGCCGGTGATCACGGTGTCGGGGGTGCCCTCCGCGCGCGTGGCGCGGGACTGGCCCATGGACTCGCGGATGACCTTGCCGCCGCCGAACACGGCCTCGTCACCGGCGCGTCCGGGACCGCCGGAACGGTCCTCCTCGATCTCCACCAGCAGATCGGTGTCGGCGAGCCGGATCCGGTCGCCGGTCGTCGGGCCGAACAGGTCGGCGTACGCGGCACGCGAGATCTCAGGCATCGAGGGCACCTCCGGTCTCCCCGCGCAGACCGGGCACGACCCGGGCACCGGCGAGCGGAACGAGTTCGACGTCGACGGGGATCCCGGGCTCGAAGCGCACGGCCGTGCCGGCGGGGACGTTCAGCCGCCTGCCGCGCGCCGCGGCCCGGTCGAACTCGAGGCCGGGGTTGGCCTCGGCGAAGTGGTAGTGGGAGCCGACCTGGACGGGCCGGTCGGCGGCGTTGAGGACGGTGAGCCGGGTGACGTCGCGGCCTTCGTTGCAGGCGATCGGCTCGTCGGCGAAGAGGATCTCTCCGGGGATCACGGGCGCCCTCTCAGACGATCGGCTCGTGGACAGTCACGAGCTTGGTGCCGTCCGGGAAGGTGGCCTCGACCTGGACGTCGTGGACCATCTCCGGAACGCCCTCCATGACGTCGTCCCGGGTCAGCAGCGTGCGTCCGGAGGACATGAGTTCGGCGACGGTGCGGCCGTCCCGGGCGCCCTCCAGGATGTGCGACGTGATGAGGGCGACGGCCTCGGGGTGGTTGAGCCGCAGCCCGCGCGCCCGGCGCCTGGCGGCCACGTCGGCCGCCACGTGGATCAGCAGTCGCTCTTGCTCGTGCGGGGTCAGCTGCACGTCCCACCTCACAGTCCTCGCTCCGGGCCGTGCGGGGCCCGGGTGCCGCGGCCACGGGGCAAAGTGCCAGGTGGCGTGGGACGGCAGGCTAGTTGGACCGCGTTTCGGGCACGTTAACCGAGCTGTGGTCCGTCGGCCGGGGCGTGGTCGCCGCCCATGCTCGTCAGGGCGCGCAGACCGTCCCGGAGGACGTCGACCGGGGCGGGGCCGAAGAGGGACTGCTGGGCGATGAAGCCGAGCACAACGGCGATCATCGTGCGGGCCACGTGGTCCGGCTCGGCGTCGGAGCGCATCATCCCGGCCCGCTGGTACCCCTCGACGATCTTCGCCCAGGCCGCGCGGACGGAGCCGTAGCCCTCCCGCAGGACGGCCGCGAGCTCCTCGTTGCGCAGGGTCTCCGGCCACACCTGGATGACAAGGCGCGGGAACGCGGGCCTTCCGTCGACGACCAGGGACTCGCGGGCGGCGAGCACGGTGCCGAGGACGGTCGCGACGAGCTCGTCCGGCGGCGGGGGCGGACTCTGGCGCGAGGCCTCCTCGAAGGCCTCGCGGACCGAGCCGAGCACCTCGCCGACGATGGCGCCGATCAGTTCCTCCTTGCCGCTGAAGTAGCGGTAGACCGCCCCGGCGGACAGACCGACCTCCTGCAGCACGTCCTGCATGGACGTGGCGTGGAAGCCGTTGCGGGCGAAGCAGACCGCGGCGCCGTCGAGGATCTGGCGGCGGCGGGCGTCGAGGTGTTCCTGGGACACGCGGGCCATGGTCACAAAGTAAAACGAATATTCATTCTTGACAAGGCGCGGCCGGCGGAGCACGGTGGGGGCAGAGCAAAAACGAACGATCCTTCTTTTTACGGCCCGTCCCACCGGGTCCGGTCCACCGCCGGCAGGAGATCCTCATGTCCCGCACCCCGAACCGCCGCCTGATCGCGGTCGTCGTCCTCGTCCCCGTGCTGGCCGCCCTCGCCCTGTGGGCCTTCGCCTGGCCGGCCGCCCGCACCGCGCCGCGCGACCTGCCGCTCGGCGTCGCCGGACCGCCCGCCGCGGCCGCCCAGGTGGAGCGGCAACTGCAGCGGCACGAGGGAGCCTTCGAGATCCACCGCTACGCCGACGGGGCCGCCGCGCGCGACGCCGTAAAGGACCGCGCCGTGTACGGCGCGGTCGTGGTCACCCCGGACGGGCCGGAGCTGCTCACGGCGTCCGCGGCCGGTCCGGTCGTGGCCCAGCTGCTCCAGCAGGCCGTGACCCAGCAGGCCGCCGCACAGGGCGCGCAGCTCAGGACGGTCGACGTCGTGCCCGCCCCGGAGAGCGACCCGCGGGGTGCGGCACTGAGCGCGTCCGCGCTGCCGCTCGCGCTGGCCGGCATCGCGGCGGGCACGGTGGTCACCCTGCTGGGGCTGCGCGGCCCGCGGGCGGTGGCCGCCCTGCTCGGCGCCTCCGCCCTGGTCGGCGTGAGCGCGGCGGCGATCGCGCACAGCTGGCTCGGGGTCCTCACCGGCGACTGGTGGGCGGAGGCCGCCGTGCTCGGGCTGTCGTCCCTGGCCGTCAGCGGCACCGTCACCGGACTCGCCGCGCTCATGGGCCACGGCGGCATCGGGATTGCCGGTGGTGTGGTGATGCTGCTCGGCAACCCCTTCTCCGGCGCCCCGTCGGCACCGCAGATGCTGCCCGAGCCGGCCGGCGCGATCGGCCAGTGGCTGCCGCCCGGCGCGGGGACGACCCTGCTGCGCTCGGTGTCGTACTTCGACGGCGCGGCGGCCACCGGGCCCGCCCTGACCCTGACGTGGTGGGCGGCGCTGGGACTGGGCGCCGTCCTGCTCGGCACCACCCTCCGGACACGGAAGCGGACCGGCACACCCGCGCCCGGCACGCGCGAACTGACGGCCGTCGGTTAGCCGGAACCCCCACACCCGCGCGGCGCCGACGCGGCCCGCGCGAGTGAACGACCGTGCACCCTCGCTGTAACGGACGGGGGTGCACGGTCTTCCGTCTGTCCGGTGCCCGCCAGGCGGGCCCGGTCGCCTCGGTGCTGCTGGCGGCGGGCACACCGGGCAGGCGAGGCGCGCTGCGGGGCGCCCGCATGGTGCTCCGTCAGCCGGTACCGCCCGAGCCCGTCCGGGGCCGGGCGAGCGACCTGGCCGTCCAGGCCGACGAGTTGGCGCGCGTGCGGAGCCGGATGGAGGAGCTGCTCGCCCGGCACACCGGCCGCAGCCGGGCGCAGGTGAGCGCGGACTATCGCGCCGAACAGGATCCTCACGGCCCAGGAGGCGGTGGAGTACGCCTGGTGGACCGCACCATGCCCGACCGCACGGCCCGCCCCGCCGCCCGGCCGCGCCGACAGGGCGGTGACCCGCCCGTGCTGCCTCCCGGACCGCCACCGCTGCCGGCCCTGACGCGCGTCGAGGCGGAGGTGATCGGCCGTTACCTGGACGTCGACCTGCTCGGCCGGATCGGCCCCGCGCCGCGCGGCGCCACCTGCCGCGGACTGCGCGCCGCCGAGGCCTGGCCGGTACGGCGACCGCGCTGGCCGTGAGGCACCAGTGGGGCGAGAGGGAAATGCACACCGGCACGCCGGCCCGGACACCCTGCGGGTGCTGCACGGCGAGCGGTGCACGGCACGGGGCACGCTGCCGCCCGAGTCCGTGAGTTGACGCGGTTCCGACGGGCCGGGCGCCCGGGGCGTCCGGGCCTGAGTCGAAACCGACCAGACGACGTACCCCTGTTCGGAGTAGACGGGGATCCTTTTTTCGGCCCGTCCCGGTTGCGCAACGCGCGTATCCATGGGGCGGAATGAGGCGTTCCATCGCTGGTCCGGATGTCCGCGCAGGGGTGGACGGTCGCCCGAACGCAGACGTGTCCACCCGAACGGGTGAGTGGTGAGTAACAACACAAATCCCCGGTTCCGTTGGGATTTCAGGACAACCATGAGTCAAGATCCCTGTCTGACGACAAGCCCCCGCCACAGCGGCGGGGCGATCCGGGCGGACGCCGAGTCCTGCCGCCGCCCGGATGACCGGTCGACAGGAGTGGATCGGCAGGAGTGGAGGACCCAAGCACGACGGGTCGCCGGGACGGTCACGCCATGACCGGGTCCGAGCAGCCCTTGGGGTGAAGCCGCGTCAGCGGCCGGGCAACTTCGCCAGCCCGAATCCGACAGGTCATCCTTCACAGGCGGCTGACGAAGGGTTGCGCATGACTGCGCTCAATCGTGTCCCGTCGCTGATGGTCCGGGCCGGTACGGCCTCGGCCCTCACCATCGCCGCCGTGGGCGGCTCGATCGTGGCGCCCGGCTTCTCGTCCGAAGCGGCGGCGGCCACGCCGGCGACCAAGGCACTCCAGATCGCGGCTTCCAAGAAGGGTTCGCCCTACAAGTACGGCGCCACCGGACCGCACCGGTTCGACTGCTCCGGGCTGACGCTCTACGCGTTCAAGAAGGCGGGCAAGAAGCTCCCGCGCACGGCCGCCCAGCAGTACAACAAGACACACCACATCTCCGCCAAGAACCGCAAGGCGGGAGACCTGGTGTTCTTCCACTCGGGCAGCAACGTGTACCACGTGGGTATCTACGCGGGTAAGAACAAGCTCTGGCACTCCCCGAAGAGCGGGGACGTGGTGCGGCTGCAGAAGATCTGGACCAAGAGTGTCTGGTACGGGCGCGTGAAGTAATCCCTCCGGCGTGCGGCGGCGTCCCTGACGCGCCGCCGCACGCCGGAGCGTGACACGGGCTCCCCTGGGCACCCGTTCCCCATGGCCGAGCACCGCCCCTGCACCGCTCGCAACGAGACTCCGCTGCAACGCGCCGACCGCAACTTCGTCGAGCTGCTCCAGGAACTCCGCGTCACCCAGACGGGCGTACAGATCCTCTTCGCCTTCCTGCTGTCGCTCGCCTTCACCTCGCGCTTCGAGGACCTCGACCCGGTCCAGCGCGTCACCTACGTCTTCACGCTGCTGCTGGCGGTCCTGGCCGCGGCGCTGTTCACCGCGCCGGCCGCGCTGCACCGCTCCCTCTTCCAGCAGGGCGCCAAGCCGCGCATCGTGCAGGTCTCCTCGCGTCTGGCCACCGCCGGCCTGGTGGTGCTGGTCTTCGCGTTCAGCGGTTCGGTGCTGCTGGTGGTCGATGTGACCACGGGCCGGGCCGGCGGCATCGCCGCCAGTGCAGGAACCTTTCTGGTCTGCGTCGGACTGTGGGGGCTGCTCCCCCGGCTGGTGCGACGGGCGGGGCTGCGCGAGGACGGGAACGCGACCGCCGCGGCAAGCATCCCCGGGACGCCGTCCCAGGACGGTACGCAGGTCCCGGCGCCCCTGCGGCACACCGTCGGGCGGCCGGCCGCGCTGTCCGCGACGGCACCACGCCGAGAGGCCTCGGCCCGCCACCGGTGACGGCCGCTACGGCTCCTGCCGTAGCGCCATCGGCACGGGCTGGGCCGGGATCGTCCACGGCAGCTCGATCGAGACGGTCTTGCCGCCCTCACGCGTGGGGCGGATCCTGAGTCTGCCGCCGCATTCGGCGGTCAGCCACCGGATGATGACCAGGCCGCGGCCGTTGTCCTGCTGGACGGCTGCGGGCAGCCGCCGGGGAAGGCGCGGATGGCTGTCCGTGACACCGATGCGCAGCCGCTCCTCCCGGTCGAGCGCCACGTCCACGGTGAAGGTGGGCGACTGCCCGAGGGTGTGCTGGACGGCGTTGGTGGCGAGTTCGGAGATGATGAGCCGGATGGTGTCGGACACCTCCGTGCCCGCCGGCAGCCCCCACTCCGCCAGCGTGCCCACCACGTAGGCACGCGCTGCGGAGACCGAGGCCGGATCGCTCGGCAGAGTGACGGATGCTTCCAGATGGTCTGCCATGGCGACGTCGTCCCTTTCCCACGGGACCGCAGTCCGACACGGAGCGGATGGTTCGAGTACGGTCCCGGACTGGTGCTTCGTCCGCCAGACTGCCACCGAATCACCCACGAAGGACGGCGATCCACCAAGATATGCATATATCTGTCGCTCGATGCGGTGAACTCTGCGACGCGAGACCGTATGTGGGTGGCACGGAAGGAGTAAGGAGAAGCCCATGCAGCACGGTCCCGCGGTGCGCCGCCGGAAACTGGGCGCCGAACTACGCGCGCTGCGCGCCGCGGCGGGGCTCACCAGCGGTGAGGCGGCCCGGCTGGTGGGCTGGCACCAGTCCAAGGTCAGCCGGATCGAGACGGGCACGAGCGGGGTGAAACCGGCCGATGTGCGGTTACTGCTCGACGCCTACCGGGTGGCGGACACCCAACTGCGCGAGTTGCTCATAGTGTTGGCGGGGTCCCAGGACAGCGGCGGCCGGCACCACTGGTGGCACGCCTACCGCGGGGTGCTGCCGCCGACCTACCGGGACTTCATCAGCCTGGAGTCGCAGGCCAGCGCGATGCGCACACTGGAGACCACGGTCGTCCCGGGCCTGCTGCAGACGCCGGAGTACGCGCGTGCGGTGACGAAGGCCGCCGTGGAGGGACTGCCGGAGGACCGGCTCGACACCCTGGTCGAGGTGCGGCTGGCCCGGCAGGACGTGCTGCGCGCGGACCCGCCGCTGGAACTGAGCGCCGTCCTGGACGAGGCGGTGCTGCGGCGGGAGGTGGGCGGGCCCGGGGTCATGGCCCGCCAGCTGGACCGGCTGGTGGAGGCGGCGCGCCTGCCCCAAGTGCGGCTCCAGGTGCTGCCGTTCGCCGCCGGAGCGCACATCGGCGTCACCGGGCCTTTCGTTATTTTCTCATTTTCGAGCACTTCTGATCTGGATGTGGTTGTTCTCGACCACTTGACGAGTAGCCTCTACCTGGAACGGAAAGAAGACCTCCAGGCGTACACGGAGGCCTTCAACGCCCTTCAGATCCACGCCCTTTCGCCCGAGGACTCGTTGGATTTCATCGCCGGGACAGCCGCCGGCGCGTAAGGAGGCACCATGCGTGCACTGCCTCGTCATGTCCCCTCAAGCAGCGAACTGCACGGTCTGCGGTGGTTGCGCAGCAGCTACAGCACCGGCGCGAACAACTGCGTCGAGACCGCGTGTCCGCACACCCCGCCCTGGGCCGGACTGCTCGCCGTGCGCGACTCCAAGTCCCCGGACGGGCCCGCGCTGCTCTTCTCCGCGCGGAGCTGGGCCGCGTTCACGGCCGGGGTCGACCGCCTGTGAGCGTCTTCCGGTCAGTCCGCCATCGTGCGACGCACGGCCGTGCCACGCCGACTCATGGCCGCGTCTCGCCGATCAGCCGGACAGCGCGTTCGATCTGCTGACCGGTCAGGTCCGCGCGGGCGGTCAGCCTGAGCCGTGAGACGCCGTCCGGCACGGACGGCGGGCGGAAGCAGCCCACGGCCAGGCCCGCCGCGCGGCACCCGGCCGCCCAGCGCACGGCGTCCTCGGCCGAGGGCGCCCGCACCGAGACCACCGCGGCGTCCGGACGCACCGCTTCCAGACCCGCGGTGGTCAGGCGTGCGTACAACTCGTCCGCCACCGCGCGGGCCCGCTCCGCCCGTTCCGGCTCGCGGCGCAGCAGCCGCAGGGCCGCGAGGGCGGCACCCGCAGCGGCCGGGGCGAGACCCGTGTCGAAGATGAACGTCCGTGCCGCGTTGACCAGGTGGTCGACGACCCGGGCGGGGCCGAGGACGGCTCCGCCCTGGCTGCCGAGCGACTTGGACAGCGTGACCGTGGTGACGACGTCGTCGGCACCCGAGAGTCCCGCCGCGTGCGGGGCGCCGCGGCCGCCGTCGCCGAGGACGCCCAGGCCGTGGGCGTCGTCCAGGACCAGACCGGCGCCGTGCTCCCGGCAGGCCGCGGCGAGCGCGGTGAGCGGGGCCGCGTCGCCGTCGACGGAGAAGACCGTGTCGGACACGGCGATCGCCGCGCCCTCGTGGCCCGCCAGCGCCTTGCGCACGGCCTCCGGCTCGGCGTGCGCCACGACCTGCGTCGTGCCGCGGGCCAGCCGGCAGCCGTCGATGAGCGAGGCGTGGTTGCCCGCGTCGGAGACGATCAGGGAGCCGTGCGGCGCCAGCGCGGTGACCGCCGCGAGGTTGGCGGCGTAGCCGGAGGAGAAGACGAGAGCCGCCTCGAACCCGCAGAATCCGGCCAGTTCGCGTTCCAGCTCGGCGTGCAGTTCCGTGGTGCCGGTGACGAGCCGGGAGCCGGTCGAGCCGCCGCCCCACGTCCTCGCCGCACGCGCCGCGCCCTCGGTGACCTCCGGGTGGTGGGCCAGCCCCAGGTAGTCGTTGCCCGCCAGGTCGAGGAGCGGGGAACGCGGCGGACGGGGACGCAGGGTCCGGACGAGTCCGGCGCGGCGGCGCAGCCGCGCCTGCTCGTCGATCCAGCCGAACGCCATGGGTGGTCCTCCGCGGAATTTGTAGGCAGTGCACAGACACTAGCGGGACGACCAGCAGGTCAGTGTGTGGCAATACCCACACCTCGAAGCGCGTCTGTTGTGCGAACTCTCCTTGGCCCGGACCGCCTCCGTAGGACAGGATCGGCTCTCATGGACCTGCTGAACACGCTGGTGGACAAGGGGCTTCGGCGCGAGCTGCCGACCCGCGACGAGGCACTGGCCGTCCTCGCGACGTCCGACGACGACCTGCTCGATGTGGTGGCCGCGGCCGGGAAGGTGCGCCGGCACTGGTTCGGCCGGCGGGTGAAACTCAACTATCTGGTCAACCTGAAGTCGGGCCTGTGCCCGGAGGACTGCTCGTACTGTTCGCAGCGGCTGGGCTCCGAGGCCGGGATCCTGAAGTACACCTGGCTCAAGCCGGAGCAGGCGTCCGACGCCGCGGCGGCCGGGGTGGCCGGGGGCGCCAAGCGGGTGTGCCTGGTGGCCAGCGGGCGCGGTCCCACCGACCGTGACGTGGACCGGGTCTCCGAGACCATCAAGGCGATCAAGGAGAACAACGAGGGCGTCGAGGTGTGCGCCTGCCTCGGCCTGCTCTCCGACGGCCAGGCGGAGCGGCTGCGCGAGGCGGGCGCCGACGCCTACAACCACAACCTCAACACGTCCGAGGCGACGTACGGCGAGATCACCACCACGCACACGTACGCCGACCGCGTCGACACGGTGAACAAGGCGCACGCGGCCGGTCTGTCCGCCTGCTCCGGCCTGATCGCCGGCATGGGCGAGACGGACGAGGACCTGGTCGACGTCGTGTTCTCGCTGCGCGAGCTGGACCCGGACTCGGTTCCGGTCAACTTCCTCATCCCGTTCGAGGGCACCCCGCTCGGCAAGGAGTGGAACCTGACCCCGCAGCGGTGCCTGCGGATCCTGGCGATGACCCGGTTCGTCTGCCCGGACGTGGAGGTCCGCATCGCGGGCGGGCGCGAGGTCCATCTGCGCACGATGCAGCCGCTCGCCCTGCACCTGGCCAACTCGATCTTCCTGGGCGACTACCTGACCAGCGAGGGCCAGGCGGGCAAGGCCGACCTGGAGATGATCGCGGACGCGGGCTTCGAGGTGGAGGGCACCGGCCAGGTGACGCTGCCCGGGCACCGGGCGGCGGCCGGCTGCGCCAGCGAGGGCGGCTGCGGCTCCGAGAGCGGAAGCGTCTGCGGCTCCGCGCCGGCCGCGCAGGTCGCCGAACCCCGGACCGACCTGGTCGCCGTGCGCCGCCGGGGCGCCGGGACGGACCTCGCGCCCAATGCCTGAGCCGGCCGTCGCCGAGCTGCTGGAACTCGACCGGCGGCACGTGTGGCACCCGTACGGCCCGATGCCCGGACGGCAGGCACCGCTCGTCGTGGAGTCGGCGAGCGGGGTCCGGCTGCGGCTCGCGGACGGCTCGGGCGAACTGGTCGACGGCATGTCGTCGTGGTGGTCGGCGATCCACGGCTACAACCACCCGGTGCTGAACGAGGCCGCGCGCGAGCAGCTCGGGCGGATGAGCCACGTGATGTTCGGCGGGCTCACCCACGAGCCCGCCGTGCGCCTGGCGAAGCTCCTTGTCGACATGTCGCCGGACGGGCTGGAGCATGTCTTCCTCGCCGACTCCGGGTCGGTGTCGGTCGAGGTCGCGGTCAAGATGTGCCTGCAGTACTGGCGTTCCCTGGGCCGCCCCGGCAAGCGGCTGCTGCTGACCTGGCGCGGCGGCTACCACGGCGACACCTGGCAGCCCATGTCGGTGTGCGACCCCGAGGGCGGGATGCACGAGCTGTGGACCGGGGTGCTCCAGCGCCAGGTGTTCGCCGGCCCGCCCCCGGCGGAGTACGACGAGACCTACGCCGGGCACCTGCGGTCGCTGATCGGGCGGCACGCCGACGAGCTGGCCGCGGTGATCGTCGAGCCGGTCGTGCAGGGCGCGGGCGGGATGCGGTTCCACTCCCCCGCCTACCTGCGGGTGCTGCGCGAGGCGTGCGACGCGCACGGCGTGCTGCTGGTGTTCGACGAGATCGCCACCGGCTTCGGGCGCACGGGCGCGCTGTTCGCGGCGGAACACGCGGCGGTGACCCCGGACGTGATGTGCGTCGGCAAGGCGCTGACCGGCGGCTACCTCACGATGGCGGCGACGCTGTGCACCGCGCGGGTGGCCGACGGCATCTCGCGGGGCGAGGTGCCGGTGCTCGCGCACGGTCCGACGTTCATGGGCAACCCGCTGGCGGCGGCCGTGGCCTGCGCCTCGATCGAGCTGCTGCTCGGGCAGGACTGGCTCGCGGAGGTCAAGCGAATCGAGACGGGCCTGCGCGAGGGACTCGCGCCGGCCTCACGGCTGCCGGGCGTGACGGACGTACGGGTCCTCGGCGCCATCGGGGTCGTACAGCTGGACCACGCCGTGGACATGGAGGCGGCGACGGCGGCGGCCGTGCGCGAGGGCGTGTGGCTGCGGCCGTTCCGCGATCTGATCTACACCATGCCGCCGTACGTCACGGGCGACGCGGACCTGGCGCGGATCGCGCGGGCGGTGTGCGCGGCGGCACGGGAGGGATGACATGCCGGTACTGGTGATCACGGGCACGGGCACGGAGGTCGGCAAGACGGTCGTGACCGCGGCCGTCGCCGCGACGGCCTTGGCGGCGGGCCGGTCGGTGGCCGTGCTCAAGGCCGCGCAGACGGGCGTACTCCCGGGCGAACCCGGGGACGCGGCGGAGGTCGCGCGCCTCGCGGGACCGGTGACGACGGCCGAACTGGCCCGCTATCCGGAGCCGTTGGCGCCGGCCACGGCCGCGCGCCGGGCCGGCCGCGCCCCGGTGCATCCGCACGAGGTCGCGGAGGCCGCCGCGAAGCTGGCCACCGAGCACGACCTGGTGCTGGTGGAGGGAGCGGGGGGACTGCTCGTACGGTTCGACGCGGCCGGCGGCACCCTGGCGGACGCGGCCGCGCTGCTGTCCGCGCCCGTGCTGGTGGTGACCGCCGCGGGTCTGGGGACCCTGAACACGACGGAACTGACAGCCCGTGAACTGCGTTCCCGGGGCCTGGACCTGGCCGGGATCGTGATCGGCAGCTGGCCCGCCGAGCCGGACCTGGCCGCCCGCTGCAATCTCGCCGACCTGCCCAACGTGACCGGGGCGCCGCTGCTGGGGTCCGTGCCCGCCGGGTCGGCGTCCCTCTCCCCCGCGGTGTTCCGGGACTCGGCCCCGCACTGGCTGGCGCCCCGGCTGGACGGTACGTGGGACGCGGAGGCCTTCGGGAGGCGGGAGGCGCCCCGAGCGTTCTGAGTCCCGGTGGGCACGGGGTGAAACCGGCCGGACGCTCGCGGCGTGTTGACCTTCGTACGCGATCATCGTCGAAGGGAACACCGTGCACAGCGAACAGCCACGCCCCTCCCGCCGGACGGCACTCGTGCTGGGTGCGGCCGCCGCTCTCGCGCTGGGCGGCGGCACCGCCCACGCGGCACCGGGCACCGGCGGCGTCACCGCCCGGCTGCGGACGCTGGAACGGGAGCACACCGCCCGGCTGGGCGTCTACGCCCGCAACATGCGCACGGGCCGGACGGTGGCGTACCGGTCCGACGAGCGCTTCCCGATGGCCTCGGTGTTCAAGACGCTCGCCGCGGCGGCCGTGCTGCGCGACCTCGACCGCGACGGCGCGTTCCTGGCCCGGCGCGTCCACTACACCCAGGAGTACGTGACCAGGTCCGGGTACTCCCCGGTCACCCAGCAGCACGTGGCGACCGGCATGACCGTCGGTGAACTGTGCGACGCCACCATCCGCTTCAGCGACAACACCGCGGGCAACCTGCTGCTGAAGGAGCTGGGCGGGCCGACCGCGATCACGCGCTTCGCCCGCTCGGTCGGTGACGGGGTCACCCGGCTGGACCGCTGGGAGCCCGAACTCAACAGCGCGGAACCGTGGCGCCTCACCGACACGACCACCCCGCGCGCCATCGGCCTGACCTACGCCCGGCTCGTGCTGGGCGACGCGCTGGCGCCCCGGGACCGGGCCCGGCTCACGGACTGGCTGCTGCGCAACACCACCAGTACCGAGAAGTTCCGCAAGGCCCTGCCCGCCGACTGGCTGGTCGCCGACAAGACCGGCGGCGGGCGGTACGGCGGCAACCACGACGTGGGCGTCACCTGGCCGCCGGACGGTGCGCCGATCGTGATGTCGGTGCTGACGACCCAGCCGGAGGAGGACGCCCCGGCCGACAATCCGCTGGTGGCCAGGACCGCCGCGCTGCTCGCCGCGGAACTCGCCTAGCGTGGCCGCCGTGGGCAGGACGTCGTGGGACGCCTGGCTCGTCGCCGGCGCGGCCGGCGTCGCGGGTCTGCTGGCCCTGCACTCCGCCGTGCCCAACGGGGCCGGTCGGGTAGGAAGCCTTTTGGAGACGTTCCTGCCCTGGCTGGGTGCGGCCGTGCCGGTCCTCGGCGCCGCGGCCCTGTTCGCGGGGTCGAAGGCGGGGATGCTCGCCTGTCCGGTGCCCGCGCTGGTCTGGTGCTGGATGTTCGGCGGGTCGTGGTGCGTCCCGTCCCCGGGGCCGCACGACCTGACCGTGGTCCAGCACAACGTCGCCGACGACAACACCGACCCTCGCGGCACGGCCCGCGCGCTGCTCGCCCCGGGCGCCGGGCTGGTCGCCGTCCAGGAACTGACGGCGGCTGCGCGGCCCCGGTACGAGGACGTCCTCGGGGCCACTCACCCGCACCGGACGGTCCACGGCAGCGTCGGGCTCTGGTCGGTCTGGCCGCTGTCGGACGTGCGGCCCGTGGACATCCGGCCCGCGGGTTTCCCGGCAGGCTGGCGGCGCGGCCTGCGGGCCACCGTGTCCGCACCGGGCGGGCCGATCGCGGTGTACGTGGTCCATCTGCCCTCCGTCCGTCTGGGGGCGACGGGGCTGGCGTCGGCGGCACGCGACGAGAGCGCGGCCCTGCTCGGGGCCCGGATCGCGCGCGACCCGGCCGCCCGGCTGCTGGTCTTGGGCGATCTCAACGGCACGGTGCAGGACCGGGGTCTCGGACCGCTCACCTCGCAACTGGACGCGCCAGCCTCGGGGTTCGCGTTCAGCTGGCCGTCCGCGCTGCCGGCGGCACGGATCGACCAGGTGCTGGGGCGGGGCGTCGAGGTGACACGGGTGTCGGCGCTGGGGGCGACGGGGAGCGACCACAGGCCGGTGGTGGGGCGCGTCCGTGTGCCGTAGCGGGCAGGGGTGGGCGGGGCCCGTCCGGGGGACAATCGCGGTGAGGCCGGTCCTGTCGAGGGAGGTCCCCATGCCGCTCCGCTCCGGCACGGTGCCGCGGGATGCCGTGCGCCATCCGCTGTTCGCCCGCTACTACGCCCGGGTCAGCGTCACGGCCGAGACCCGGATGGGCATGGGCCGGGTGCGCGGGAGACTGCTCGGCGGCCTGTCGGGCCGGGTGATCGAGATCGGTGCGGGCAACGGTCTGAACTTCGCGCACTACCCGGGCACCGTCTCGGAGGTCGTGGCGATCGAACCCGAACGGCGGCTGCGGCGGCTGGCCGTGGAGGCCGCGCTGCGCGCCGAGGTGCCGGTGGACGTGGTGCCGGGCGCGGCCGAGGCGCTGCCGGTCAAGAGCGAGGGCTTCGACGCGGCGGTGGTGTCGCTGGTGCTGTGCAGCGTGCGGGACGTGCCCCGGGCGCTCGGGGAGCTGATGCGGGTGCTGCGGCCGGGCGGTGAGGTGCGGTTCTTCGAGCACGGCCGGGGCGGCGGCCGGGCGATGGGCGCCGCGCAGCACGCGCTGGACCGGACGGTGTGGCCGCTGCTGAACGGCGGCTGTCATCTGTCCCGCGAGCCGGTGCGGGCGCTGCGGGAGGCCGGGTTCGAACTCGGTCCCTGCCGGCGGGTGCTGATGCCGGAGCAGGGCCCGGTGCTGCCCACGTCGTACTGCGTGCTGGGCACGGCGTGGCGGCCGGGGGCCGGTGCCTGACGCCGGCGGTCACCGGCTCCACCGCAGCAGTTCCCGCTCGATGTCCCGGACGGACGCCTCGCCGCTCCTGACCAGCCGGGCCGGGTCGCGGACCTGCTCGGCCGAGGTCGAGGGAGGCGTAGGCGACGGCCAGGCGAACAGGGCTGGCTCCCCAGTCGGTGACCTGGCGGTCCCCGGGGTCTTCCGCTCGGCGAGCATCAGCAGCCAGGCGAGGGCGTTCTCCAGGTCGTCCAACGGTTCAGGGACGACCTTCGGGCGTGCCTTCGCGGTCGGGGCCGGACTCCTCGGCGAAGACGGACTCGTACTGCTTCAGGAAGCCGGCGGCGGCGTCCACGAACGTCTGGGTCTTGGCCATGTCCCGGCGCCGGAGTCCGACCCGCGGAGGACGCCCGATGTGGGCCGGGTCACACTACCCTCGGGCAGTGCCGGGAACTCCCGACACCGACCCTCGAAGGAGGCGGCCTTGTCCACACCTGCCGCGGAGCACGCCCCGGGCCTCGCGCCGGCCGACGGGATCGCCGCCCGCGCCCGCGGTCTGACCAAGGCCTACGGGTCGGGTGAGACGACCGTGCTGGCCCTCGACGCGGTGGACGTGGACGTGGTCCGCGGCCGGTTCACCGCCGTGATGGGGCCGTCGGGCTCCGGCAAGTCCACGCTGATGCACTGCCTGGCCGGGCTCGACACGGTCTCGGCCGGACGGGTCTGGCTCGGCGACATCGAGATCACGGGGCTGAGGGAGCGCGAGCTGACGCGGCTGCGCCGGGACCGGATCGGCTTCATGTTCCAGTCGTTCAACCTGATCCCCACCCTGAACGCGCTGGAGAACATCACCCTGCCGATGGACATCGCGGGCCGGAAGCCCGACGCGCAGTGGCTGGACCGGGTCGTCGACACCCTCGGCCTGCGCGACCGGCTCCGGCACCGGCCCTCGCAGCTCTCCGGCGGCCAGCAGCAGCGCGTGGCCTGCGCGCGGGCCCTGGCCTCCCGGCCCGAGCTGATCTTCGCGGACGAGCCGACGGGCAACCTCGACTCGCGGGCCGGGCTCGAGGTGCTCGGCTTCCTGCGCGAGGCGGTGGACCGGCTGGGGCAGACCGTCGTCATGGTCACCCACGACCCGGGAGCCGCCGCCCACTCGGACCTGGTGCTGTTCCTCGGGGACGGCCGGATCGTCGACGAGATGCGGCGGCCGACCGCGGAGGCCGTACTGGAACGCATGAAGCGTTTCGACGTGATCCGCACCCACTCCGGGCACGCCCCGGCCGAGGAGAACTGACCCGGTGCTCAGGGCGACCCTGCGGAGCTTCCTGGCGCACAGGGGGCGGCTGCTGCTCTCGGCGCTGGCCGTCGTGCTCTCGGTCGCGTTCGTCACGGGGAGCCTGATCTTCTCCGACACGGTCGGCCGTACCTTCGACCGGCTGTTCGCCTCGACCGCGGCCGACGTCACGGTCAGCCCGAAGGAGGACCTCGACGAGGCCGTGCCCTCCGGCCGGACCGCGACCCTGCCGGCGGCGCTCGCCGAGCGGGTGCGCCGCGTCGACGGGGTCGCGGCGGCCCGTGCCGAGGTGGAGGTGGCGGGCCTCACGGTCACCGACGAGGACAACGAGCCCGTCAGCCCCACCACGGGCGCGCCCACGCTCGGCAGCGCCTGGATGCCGACCGGGCGCAGCCCCGTGGAGCTGACCTCGGGCCGCGCCCCGCGCGGACCCGCCGAGGCCCTGCTCGACTCGGAGACCGCCGGCCGCAAGGGCGTGAGCGTCGGCGACCCGCTCACGGTGATCGCGCCGCCCGGCTCGTTCCGCGTCCGGGTCGTCGGCCTGGTCACCTTCACCACCACCAACCCCGGCGCCGCCCGGATCTACTTCGACACCCCCACCGCCCGCACGAAGCTGCTCGGCGCCCCGGACGCCGCCACCGCCATCGCGGTCGACGCGGCTCACGGCGTCGGTGACCGGCGGCTCAAGCAACGCGTGACCGCCGCGCTCGACCCGCACGCCTACGACGTCCGGACGGCCGGCGAGCAGGCCGAGTCGGACGTCGAACAGCTCGGCGGGTTCCTCGACGTCATCAAGTACGTGATGCTCGGCTTCGCCGGGGTCGCCGTCCTGGTCGGCGTCTTCCTGATCGTCAACACCTTCGCCATGCTCATCGCCCAGCGCACCCGTGAGCTGGGCCTGCTGCGCGCGCTCGGCGCGGACCGGCGCCAGGTCCGCCGCTCGGTCCTCACCGAGGCCCTCCTGCTCGGCCTGATCGGCTCCACACTGGGGCTCGCCGCCGGCATCGGTCTGGCGGCCGGGCTCATCGCGCTGATGGGCCTGCTCGGCACGAACATCGACGCCGACGAGATGGTCATCGGCCGGATGACTCCCCTGGCGGCGTACGCCGTCGGCCTCGGCGTCACCTTCGTCGCCGCATACCTCCCGGCGCGGCGGGCCGCGGGCGTCTCGCCGATGGCGGCGCTCGCGGACGCCGAGGTCGCCGGGGTCGCCGGGGTGGGCCGTCCGCTGCGGGCGCGCGCGGTGGCGGGCGCGGTCGTCGGGGCGGCCGGGGCCGCGGCGCTCGCGGGGTGCGCGGCGTCCGGACGGACGGCGCCGGCGGCGTCCCTGCTGGGTCTCGGGGTGGTGCTGACCCTGATCGCGGCCGTGGTCGCCGGTCCGCTGCTGGTGCGTCCGGTGATCCGGGTCCTGGGCGCGGCGTTCCCCGCCCTGTTCGGCCCGATCGGCCGGATGAGCCAGCGCAACGCCCTGCGCAACCCGCGCCGTACCGGGGCCACGGCCGCCGCGCTGATGGTGGGGATCGCGCTGGTCGGCGGGCTGTCGGTGGCGAGCGAGTCGATCACCAGGTCGTTCGACCGGCAGATCGACCGGACGCTGGGGGCCGACTTCGTCGTGCAGAACACCAACTTCCTGCCGTTCCCGCGGGAGGTCACCGACGCGGTGCGCGGCACCGAGGGGGTGGGGCTGATCGTGCGCGGGCGGTTCACGCCGGTGGCGCTGCGCCTGCCGGACGGCGGCCGCGTGGAGACGACCGCCGCGGGCTACGATCCGCGGCTCGACGAGGTCGCCAACATCACCTACACGCACGGGGACACCGCGGCCGCCCTCGCGCGGGGGCGACTGGCCATGGACCGGGACTTCGCCCGCGACCACGGGGTGCGGCCGGGCAGCGCGCTCCCGGTGACCTTCCCGGACGGGCGCGAGGCCGAGCTGAGGGTGGGCGCGCTCACCGACCAGGACTCCGCCGAGGGCTTCGGGACCCAGGGCGGGCTCTACTTCGGGCTGGCCACCCTGGAGCGGTACGCGCCGGGCGGGCAGGACTCCGCCCTCTACGTCAACGCCGCCCCGGGCACGGGCGAGGACACCCTGCGCGCCCGTCTGGAGGAGACCCTGGACCGGTACCCGCAGGTGCAGGTGCGGGACCTGGCCGACTACAAGCAGCTGGTCCGCGACCAGATCGCGGTGCTGCTGTACCTCGTGTACGCGCTCCTCGGGCTGGCGATCATCATCGCGGTGCTCGGCGTGGTCAACACCCTCGCCCTGTCGGTCGTCGAGCGCACACGGGAGATCGGGCTGCTGCGGGCCATCGGGCTGGCCCGGCGTCAGCTGCGGCGGATGATCCGGCTGGAGTCGGTGGTGATCGCGGTGTTCGGCGCGGTCCTCGGGCTCGTCCTGGGCCTGGTGTGGGGGGTGTGCATGCAGCAGGTGCTGGCGCTGCAGGGGATGACGGCCCTGGCGATCCCCTGGTTCACGATCGTCGCCGTGGTGGTGGGTTCGGCGGTGGTGGGCGTCGTGGCGGCGCTGCTGCCCGCGCTGCGCGCCTCGCGCATGAACGTGCTGGCGGCCATCGCACACGAGTGACCGGACCACGGACGGGCACGCGTCGGCTGCCCGTCCGCCCGGAGGCGGGCCCGCTCGACGGACTCACCCGGCGGGCGGTGGCCCGCGCGCTGTCCGCATCCTGGAATGCCCTGCTCACCCGGGCGCCCGGTGGTGTGATCACCGCATGAGTGAACTGCGCATCCGGGCCGCGACGCCCGGCGACCTCGACGCCGTGCTGGCCTTCTGGAAGGTGGCCGCCGAGGGCACGAGCATCAGCGACGACCGGGGTGGAGTGGAGCGGCTGGTGGCGCGCGACCCCGAGGCGCTCCTGCTGGCCGAGCGGGGCGGCGAGCTGGCCGGCACGGTCATCGCCGGGTTCGACGGCTGGCGCTGCCATCTGTACCGGCTGGCCGTGCACCCGGACCACCGCCGCCGGGGGATCGCCTCCGCGCTGCTCGCCGCCGCCGAGGAGCGGTTCGCACGGCTCGGCGGGCGCCGCGCCGACGCGATGGTCCTCACCCGCAACGAGACCGCCCACCGCGCGTGGGGCGCCGCCGGTTACGCGGCGGAGGAGCAGTGGCGCCGCTGGGTGAAGCCGCTGACCGACTAGGACCCGGTGCGGCGGCAGGTGCCGGCTGGGGGCGGGGCCCTGCCGTCCGCTGGACCCCGTGCTCGGCGCCGTCGGCGACGCCGGCCGAAGGGCTTTGCCCATCCTTTACTCTTGGATGGCCACTCGGTCTTCATGAAAGGTTGTGAGCGTCCGCCCATGGGCGAGCCTCCCCGCGCGCGACGCCGCGCGCCCCGCCCGGTCCTGGAGAACCATGGAACGGGGGTGAACCGATGACCGAAGTGCTCCTCCTTCTGGCGGCGATCCTGCTCTCGCTGGCCTGCGGCGTCTTCGTGGCGGCCGAGTTCTCCCTGACCACGGTCGAGCGCGCGGAGCTCGAGCGGGCGGTGGAGCGCGGGGAGCGCGGTGCCCAGGGCGCCCTGAAGGCCGTGCGGAACCTGACGTTCCAGCTCTCCGGCGCGCAGCTCGGCATCACCGTCACGAACCTGGTCGTCGGCATGCTGGCCGAGCCCTCCATCGCCGCGCTGATCGCCGGGCCGCTCGAGGACGCCGGCGTCTCGCGCTCGGCGTCGCACAGTCTGGCCCTGGTCATCGGCACGGCGCTGTCGACGGTGTTCCTGATGGTCGTGGGCGAGCTGGTGCCCAAGAACTGGGCGATCTCCTCGCCGCTGGCCATCGCCAAGACGGTGGGCAACGTACAGCGCTGGTTCAGCGCCGTGTTCCGGCCGTTCATCACCCACCTGAACAACACGGCGAACCGGGTGGTGCGCCGGATCGGTGTCGAGCCCGCCGAGGAACTGGCCTCGGCGCGCGGGCCGCAGGAGCTGGCGGCGCTCGCCCGGCACTCGGCCAAGGAGGGCGTGCTGGCGGCCGACACCGCCGAGCTGTTCGTGCGGACGCTGAACCTCGCCGACCTGACCGCGGAGAACGTGATGACGCCCCGCGTGCAGGTGGTCGCCCTGGAGGTGCAGGCGACCCTGGAGGACGTGGCGAACGCGACCCGGGCGACCGGCCTGTCCCGGTTCCCCGTCTACCGCGGCACGCTCGACTCGGTGGTCGGCACCGCGCACGTCAAGGACGTGCTGGCGGTGCCCGCCGAGCGCCGGGCCCGGGTCCACGTCTCCGAGCTGATGCGCGAGCCGCTGCTGGTCCCCGAGACGCTCACCGTCGACCGGCTCCTGGACCGGCTCTCCGGCAAGCGCACCATGGCCGTCGTGATCGACGAGTACGGCGGCACCGCGGGCGTGGCCACCCTGGAGGACATCGTCGAGGAGGTCGTGGGCGAGGTGCGCGACGAGCACGACCCGCACGAGCTGCCGGACCTCGCGCCGGCCGGCACGGACGAGAGCGGGCACGCCCTGTACTCGGCCGACGGCTCGGCGCGCGTGGACCACCTGGAGCGCGTCGGCCTGCGGGCGCCGGAGGGGCCCTACGAGACGCTCGCCGGACTGGTGGCGACGGAGCTGGGCCGGATACCGGCCGCCGGCGACACCCTCCAGGTCGCGGGCTGGCGGATGGAGGTCCTGGACGCCACCGGCCGCCGGGCCGCCCGGGTCCTGCTGCGCGCCCCCCTCGACGACGAGCAGCCCGCCGCGCGGCGCGACGAGAAGGAGGTGGGGCTGTGACCGCCGTCCAGCTGCTGATCGGCCTGGCGACGCTCGTCGTCAACGCCTTCTTCGTGGGTGCGGAGTTCGCGCTGATCTCGGTGCGCCGCAGCCAGATCGAGCCCCACGCCGACCAGGGCGACCGGCGCGCCAAGAGCGTGCTGTGGGGACTGGAGCACGTGTCCACGCTGATGGCCGCCGCCCAGCTCGGCATCACGCTGTGCACGCTGGTGCTGGGCGTGGTCGCCGAGCCGGCGATCGCGCACCTGCTGGAGCCGGCGTTCCACGCCGTGGGCGTGCCGGAGGGCGCCGGGCACGCGGTGTCCTTCGTGATCGCGCTGTCCCTGGCGACGTACCTGCACATGCTGCTCGGCGAGATGGTGCCGAAGAACATCGCGCTCGCCGAACCGGTGCGCAGCGCGCTGGCCCTCGGCCCGCCCCTGGTGGCGCTGTCCCGGGCGCTGCGCCCGGTGATCTTCACGGTGAACGCGTTCGCCAACGCGCTGCTGAGGTTGCTGCGCGTGGAGGCCCGGGAGGAGGTCGCCGCCTCCTACTCGGACGCCGAGATAGCCCAGATCGTGAAGGACTCCAGCGAGGCCGGGCTGATCGACGACCGCGCCCAGGAGCGGCTGCACGACGCGCTGGAGCTGGGCCGCCGCCCGGTGCGCGACGTGGTCCTGCCGCTGGAACGCGTGGTGTACGCACGCGTGGGCATCACCCCGGCGCAGCTGGAGCGGCTGTCGGCGGAGTCCGGGTTCTCCCGGTTCCCGGTGGTGGACCAGGGGCGGCGGATCGTCGGCTACCTGCACGTGAAGGACGCCCTGGACGCCGTCGGGCGCGACGTGCCGTTCCGGCTGCGTGACATGCGGCCCATCGCGCGCGTGCGGGAGCACACGCCGCTGGACGACGTCCTCACGGCGATGCGGGGCAGCCGCACCCACCTCGCGGCCGTCCTCGGGACGGACGGGCGGCTGGCCGGGCTGGTGACCATGGAGGACGTGCTGCGGGAGCTGTTCGGGCAGCGGGCGTGAGACGCCGGCCGCCGGTGCTCCGCGCGGGCTGACCGACTGCTGGGTATGTGCACGGGATATCATTTCCGCCGCCATGGACACGAACCCCACCTACAGCAGCCTGGTCGCGCTCGGCGACTCCTTCACCGAGGGCATGTCGGACCTGCTGCCCGACGGCACCTACCGGGGCTGGGCCGACCTGCTCGCCGCGCGGATGGCCGCCCGTACGCCCGGTTTCCGGTACGCCAACCTCGCGGTGCGCGGGAAGCTGATCCGGCAGATCGTCGACGAGCAGGTGGACGTGGCCGCGGCCCTGGGCGCCGACGTCATCACCCTGGTCGGCGGCCTCAACGACACCCTGCGACCCAAGTGCGACATGGGCCGGGTGCGCGCCCTCCTGGAGGAGGCCGTGGAGAAGCTGGCCCCCGCCTGCCGGCAGCTCGTGCTGATGCGCAGCCCGGGCCGCCGGGGACCGGTCCTGGAGCGGTTCCGGCCGCGCATGGAGGAGCTGTTCACCTGCGTCGACGAGCTGGCCGCGCGGCACGGCGCGATCGTCGTCGACCTGTACGGCGCCCCCTCGCTCGCCGACCCGCGCCTGTGGGACGTGGACCGGCTGCACCTGACGGCCGAGGGCCACCGCCGGGTCGCGGAGGCGGTGTGGCAGGCGCTCGGCTACGAGCCCGAGGACCCGGAGTGGCGCACGCCGCTGCCGACCGCGCTGCCGCCGCGCTGGGTCATGCGCCGGGCGGCGGACGTGCGCTTCGCGCGGCAGCACCTGCTCCCCTGGATCGGCCGCCGCCTCACGGGCCGCTCCTCGGGCGACGGCCTGCCCCCGAAGCGGCCGGACCTGCTGCCGTTCGAGGACCTGACGTAGCCTGCCGCCTGCGCGGCCGCGCGCGGCGGGCCCCGCGCACCCGCGCGCTGTGGCGCCGGTCTCGTAGGTTCCGCCGAAGGCACCCGGGGCGCCGGCCTGCACGAACCGCCAGTAGAATCCGTCCACGTGACTTCCGCTCCCGCCAAGCCCCGCATCCCGAACGTCCTCGCCGGACGCTACGCCTCCGCCGAGCTCGCCGCACTCTGGTCGCCCGAGCAGAAGGTGAGGCTGGAGCGGCAGCTCTGGCTCGCCGTGCTGCGCGCCCAGAAGGACCTCGGGATCGAGGTGCCGGACGCGGCGCTCGCCGACTACGAGCGGGTCCTCGACACCGTCGACCTGGCCTCCATCGCCGAGCGCGAGAAGGTCACCCGGCACGACGTGAAGGCGCGGATCGAGGAGTTCAACGACCTCGCCGGGCACGAGCACGTGCACAAGGGCATGACCTCCCGCGACCTCACGGAGAACGTCGAGCAGTTGCAGATCCGGCTCTCGCTGGAGCTGATGCGCGACCGCACGGTGGCGGTCCTGGCACGCCTGGGCAGGCTGGCCGGCGAGTACGGCGAGCTGGTCATGGCCGGCCGCTCCCACAACGTGGCCGCGCAGGCCACCACCCTCGGCAAGCGCTTCGCGACCGCCGCCGACGAGCTGCTGGTCGCCTACGGCCGCGTCGAGGAGCTGCTGGGCCGTTACCCGCTGCGCGGCATCAAGGGCCCGGTCGGCACCGCGCAGGACATGCTGGACCTGCTGGGCGGGGACGCCGCGAAGCTCGCCGAGCTGGAGCAGCGCATCGCCGCCCACCTGGGCTTCTCCCAGGCGTTCACCTCCGTCGGCCAGGTCTACCCGCGCTCGCTGGACTACGAGGTCGTCACCGCGCTGGTGCAGCTGGCGGCGGCGCCCTCCTCGCTGGCGAGGACGATCCGGCTGATGGCCGGGCACGAGCTGGTCACCGAGGGCTTCAAGCCGGGCCAGGTCGGTTCCTCGGCGATGCCGCACAAGATGAACACCCGCTCCTGCGAGCGCGTCAACGGCCTGATGGTGATCCTGCGCGGCTACGCCTCGATGACCGGCGAGCTGGCGGGCGACCAGTGGAACGAGGGCGACGTGTCCTGCTCGGTGGTGCGCCGGGTCGCCCTGCCGGACGCGTTCTTCGCGCTGGACGGCCTGCTGGAGACGTTCCTGACGGTGCTCGACGAGTTCGGCGCGTTCCCGGCGGTCGTCGCCCGGGAGCTGGACCGCTACCTGCCGTTCCTCGCCACGACCAAGGTGCTGATGGGCGCCGTGCGCGCGGGCGTCGGCCGGGAGCTCGCGCACGAGGCCATCAAGGAGAACGCCGTCGCCTCCGCGCTCGCCATGCGCGAGCAGGGCGCCGAGCGCAACGAACTGCTCGACAAGCTGGCCGCCGACACGCGCATCCCGCTGGACCGTGCCCAGCTGGACGCGCTGATGGCCGACAAGCTGTCCTTCACGGGCGCCGCGGGCGATCAGGTCGCCACGGTCGTCGCCCGGGTCGAGGAGATCGTCAAGCAGCACCCCCGGGCCGCGGGCTACACGCCCGGCGCGATCCTCTGACACGCCGCGCGTGATGCCCCGTTTCACCCCCGAGGAGCTCCAGGCCGCCCGTGACCGCGTCGTGCCCGACGTGGTCGCGGAGGGTCTGCGCGTGCTGTTCTGCGGTATCAACCCCGGGCTGATGACGGCCGCGACGGGCCATCACTTCGCCCGCCCGGGCAACCGCTTCTGGCCGGTGCTGCACCGGTCCGGGTTCACGCCCCGGCTGCTGAAGCCGGCCGAGCAGCGGGAGCTGCTGTCGTACGGTCTGGGCATCACCAACGTCGTGGCGCGGCCCACCGCCCGGGCCGACGAGCTGAGCGCCGAGGAGTACCGGGAGGGCGGCCGGCTGCTCGCGCTGAAGGTGGGGCGGCTGCGCCCGCGCTGGCTGGCGGTGGTGGGGGTGACCGCGTACCGCGCCGCGTTCGACGACCGCAAGGCCCGGGTGGGTCCGCAGGCGCGGACGATCGGCGACACACGCGTGTGGGTGCTGCCGAACCCGAGCGGGCTGAACGCGCACTGGACGGCCGAGACGATGGCCGAGGAGTTCGCCCGGCTGCGGGAAGCGGCCGAGGACTGAGCTCGGGCGACGGCGCCGCCCGTCACCGCCGGCCGCTCACGGCGGGGCGGTCTCCGTCACCACGGCGAGCAGTTGGAGCTCCCGGGTCGCGTCCCGGTCGGTGACCGCCACGGCGACCCAGCGGCCGGTGCCCTCCACTTCCCACACGTACGCGAGGCTCGCACGCACGCTCAACTCGGCCCACGGCCCGGGTATCTCCTCGTGCCCGGTGCGCAGGAGGAGGGTCTGCAGGCTGTACGGCGGGGTGTCGCCCCACCGCGAGGCCAGCAGCTCGCAGACGGCGTCCCGCTCCTTCTCCAACTGGTCCACCGCCACCGCCCACCGCGCCGGGTCGCCGTCCGCCGCGGCGTCTAACACCGCGGCGTGCCGGCCGGGCCCCGAGACGCCGACGTCCGACGGGCCGTGCTCCGCCGGAAAGGGGCGGTAGCACAGCTCGTCGATGAGGGCGATGTGCTGTGCGATGTTCATGGCTCCAGTAAACCCGCCCCCACTGACACTTGGCGGGGCATCAGACCGGCCGCGGTCAGGCGTCGGTGCCGGTCGTGGCGGCAGGCCCGCCGGTGCCGGGTCCGGGCGCGCGTCCCTGGGTGGTGGGGGCCGTCTCCCCTGTGCGGGGGAGGCCCGCTGTCGGTGGTGCCTGGCACGATGACGCCATGGTGGGCATGCTGCGCCCGTTGACGCGGGCCGTGACGTACACACGATGGCTGCATCTCGCCATGGCCGTCGTGTGGCCGTCCCTGTGGCTGTTCATCGAGGAGTCGTGGTGGACACAGGCCACGGCGGCCGTGCTGCTCGGGCTCGCCGGTCTGGTGCCCGCGACGCGGCTCGTGGAGGGACTGCAGGCCCGGCTGCTGCTGACCGGTCACCGGCACGACAGCGTGAGCGCGGAGGTCGTGGCGGCCCCGTCGGTCACCTGGGCCGACCGTGGCCGGACGGTGGTGTGGCTGGAGGCCCGGCTCGTCATCGGCTACCTCGTGGCCGTGCTCTCCATGCAGTTGCCGCTCCTGTCCCTCGACCTGACGACGACGGCCCTGGGCGAGGAGCCGGGGGGTGGTGCGCTGCTGCCCCTTCCGGGCCGGCACGGGTGGTACGGCCTGCTCGCGCCCGTGCCCCTGGTGCTGCTGGCCGTGGTCGTCGTCTGGTCGGGCCACCTCATCACCGCGCTGGCCGTGCGCCTGCTGGGCCCCTCCCCCGCCGAGCGGGTGGCCGCCCTGGAGGAGCGCACCGAACAGCTGCTGGAACGCACCCGGATCGCCCGCGAGTTGCACGACTCGATCGGCCACGCGCTCACGGTGGCCGTCGTACAGGCGGGGGCCGCGCGGGCGGCCGGGGACCCCGCCTTCACCGACCGGGCGCTGAGCGCCATCGAGGAGACCGGCAGGGCGGCGCTGGAGGACCTGGAGCGGGTCCTCGGTGTCCTGCGCGAGTCGGGCGGACCGGCCGGCGGCAGACCGACCCTCGCGGACGCCGGCCGGCTGCTGGAGTCCGCGCGTTCCTCGGGGGCGGAGGTCGACGCCGAGGTGACCGGCCCGGTGGACGCGGTGCCCGGGCCGGTGTCCCGGGAGGGCTACCGGATCCTGCAGGAGGCACTCACGAACGTGCTGCGGCACGCGGGGGCGGTCCCGGTCCGCGTCCGGGTGCGCGTTTCCGGCGACACCCTCGTCCTGGCGGTGCGCAATCCGCTGCCCGCCGCGCTCCCCGGCCCGGGCCGCGGCAGCGGCCTGCGCGGCATACGCGAGCGCGCGGCCCTGCTCGGCGGACGGGCCCGGACCGGACCCCACGGGGACGACTGGCAGGTCCATGCAGAGCTGCCGTTGAAGTGATCTACGCTGGTTTGATGCCGGTCACCGTGCTCCTCGTCGACGACGAGCCCCTCGTGCGCGCGGGTCTGCGGGCCGTGCTGGAGGCGCAGCCCGACATCGAGGTCGTCGGGGAGGCGGCCGACGGGGCGGCGGTCATCCCGCTGGTGCGGCGGCTGCGGCCGGACGTCGTCGCCATGGACGTCCGCATGCCGCTGCTGGACGGCATCGAGGCCACCCGGGCGCTGCTGCGGACGGTCGGGGAGCCGCCGCGGATCCTCGTGGTGACGACCTTCGACAACGACGAGTACGTCTACGAGGCGCTGCGCGCGGGCGCCGACGGGTTCCTGCTGAAGCGGGCCCGGCCCGCCGAGATCGTGCACGCGGTGCGCCTGATCGCCGAGGGCGAGTCGCTGCTGTTCCCCGCCTCGGTGCGGCAGCTCGCCGCCGAGTACGGCGAGAGCGGCGGGAACCGCGCGGCGCGGGCCGCGATGGAGCGGGCCCGGCTGACCGGGCGCGAGGCGGAGGTGCTGCGGCTGATGGCGCGGGGCCTGTCCAACGCGGAGATCGCGGACCGGCTGACCGTCGGGACGGAGACCGTGAAGTCCCACGTCAGCTCCGTGCTGGCGAAGCTGGGGGCGCGGGACCGTACGCAGGCGGTGATCTCGGCCTACGAGTCGGGGTTCGTGGCGCCGGGCTGATCGGCGGGGCGCGGTGCCCGCCCCTCGCCGGGGCGCGCCGCGGCGAAGTACGATCCGGCCAACACGCGCACGACCTGGGAGGACGGACGGTGGGGCGGCTGACCGGCGGGGATCCCTCGCTGCTGCGAAGGATCAACTCCGCGGTGGTGCTGCACGCGCTGCGTGCCACGGACTGCGCGACGCTGACCGAGATCACCCGGGTGACGGGCCTGTCGAGGCCGACGGTCGAGGGTGTCGTGGAAGGGCTCATCGAGGCCGGCCTGGTGGTTGAGAAGGCGGCCGAGGAAGGGGCCGCCCGGCGCCAGGGCCGTCCCGCGCGGCGCTTCCGGTTCCGGGCGGAGGCCGGGCACCTGCTCGGTGTGGAGGTCGGCGCCCGCCGGGTCGCGGTACTGCTCGCCGACCTGGACGGCCGGGTGATCGGCTCCCAGGCCAGGGACGTGGCGGAGACGGCGGAGGCGGACGAGCGGCTGGAGCGGCTGCGCGGGGCCGTCGCCGAACTGCTGCGGCGGGCCGGGGTGGCCCGGGGCTCGCTGCGGGCCGTGGGCGTGGCGACGCCCGGGATCGTCGAGGCCGACGGCACGGTGCGGCTCGGGACCGCCCTGCCGGGGTGGACGGGGCTGCGGCTGGGCGAGCGGCTGAGCCGGTCGTTCAAGTGCCCGGTGCTGGTGGAGAACGACGCCAACGCGGCGGCCGTCGCCGAGCACTGGAAGGGCGCGGCCACCGAGTCCGACGACGTGGTGTACGTCCTGGCGGGGCTCAGCCCGGGCGCCGGCGCGCTGATCGGCGGGCGGCTGCACCGGGGCTACGGCGGCGCGGCCGGCGAGATCGGGGCCCTGCACCTGCTGGGCCGCGAGGTGACGCCCGAGACGCTGCTGTCGACCACGGACGAGCCCCTGCACCCCCTCGACGAGCAGGCGGTCGCCGAGGTCTTCGCGCAGGCCCGCCAGGGCGACCAGCGGGCCCGGGCCGCCGTCGAGCGCTTCATCCAGCGCCTCGTCCACGACGTGGCGGCCCTCGCCCTCGCCCTGGACCCGGAGCTCGTCGTCATCGGCGGCTGGGCGGCGGGCCTGGACGGCGTCCTGGACCCCCTGCGCCAGGAACTCGCCCGGTACTGCCTGCGCCCCCCGCGGGTGACCCTCTCCCGTCTCGGCGACGCGGCGGTGGCGACCGGGGCCCTGCGGCTCGCCCTGGACCACGTGGAGGAACAGCTCTTCACGGTGGAGGGCCGGGCGACGCCCTTCTAGCGGCGCGGACGCGAGGGGCCGGGACGCGCCCGCGGCCCGTCGCGCGCCGCCGGGGAGCGCCGACGGCTCAGGACGCCTTCCGCTCCGGCCCGGCGTGGATCTCCACGTCCCCCGCGTCCCCGAACGTCAGCCGGCACGTGTCGGCCCGGTACGTGGCCACCGACAGCGCGGCGGTGCGCCCGGCCGCGACGAACCGGGTCGTGACCACGAGGACGGGCGCCCCGGGCAGCCGGTCCAGCTCCTTGGCGTCGTCCGCCCCGACGGAGCCGAGCTCCACGGCGTTCTCCTGGCGCTCCAGGTCCAGCCGCTGCAACGCGCGCAGCACCGCACGCGCGCGTGCGGCGCCGGACGGCGCGTCGATGCCGGAGAGCTCGGGCACCGAGACGTCCGGGACGTACAGCAGTTCGGCAGCCACCGGCCGGCCGTGCGAGACGCGGGAGCGGCGCACGATGTGCACGGGCTCGTCCTGGCCCGTTCCCAGCGTGTCGGCGACGGCGGCGGGCGGCACGGCCGCCGTGCAGTCGACCGGCTGCCAGGCGTCCCCGGGGCCGCCCGGCCAGGTGTGCGGGCCGGTGGCGAGGGAGACGCCCATGCGGGGCGGGGCGACGGTCGTGCCGACACCGCGGCGGCGCTGCAGCCGCCCTTCCAGTTCGAGTTGTTCCAGGGCCTGGCGGAGCGTGGCGCGGGCGACGCCGAAGCGGGCCGCGAGGTCGCGCTCGTTGGGCAGGATCTCGCCCACCGAGAACTCCGAGTCGAGCGCTTGGCTGAGCACGGTCCTGAGATGCCAGTACTTCGGTTCCGGCACCGATTCCAGCTGCGTGGTCCCCACCCTGTCCTCCGCAAGAGCCGTGGTCGGCGGCGTTTTAGCGCCCTTGTTTATTAAAGGTTGTTGCACTTCTCTGCGACCATAGGGCGGCCCTGATGCTTGGTCAAGACCAATGCCGGGAACGTTCACGGCACCGCAATGCGGTCTTCGCGGACGGTGCGGCGCCCTCCGTCAGGCGGTCAGCGACCGCAGCTTGTCGGGGTTGCGGACCACGTAGACGGCCTGGACGCGCCCCTGGGCGACGTCCAGTTGGAAGACCGAGTCGGGCCTGCCACCGGACAGGACCAGTACGGCCGGGCCGCCGTTGAGTTCCAGGAACCGTACGGAGAGGTCCTGGACGCCCTTGCGGGCGGCGCCCACGAGGAAGCGGCCGACCTTGTCGGCGGTCTCCAGCACCCGCAGCGGCGCCCGCGCCTTGCCGCCGCTGTCGCCGATCAGCCGGACGTCGGGGGCGAGCAGTTCCATCAGCCCTTCGAGGTCGCCCTCGGCCGCGGCGGCGAGGAACCGCTCGGTGAGGTCGCGGCGCTGGGCGGGGTCGACCTCGTAGCGGGGCCTGCCCTCCTCAACGTGCCTGCGGGCCCGCCCGGCGAGCTGGCGGACGGCCGGCTCGCCGCGGTCGAGCATGGCGGCGATGTCGGCGTAGGGGAAGCCGAAGGCCTCACGCAGCACGAACACCGCGCGTTCCAGCGGGGACAGCGACTCCAGCACGACGAGGACGGCGAGCGAGACGGAGTCGGCGAGCACGGCCCGCTCGGCGGTGTCCGGCACGGTGTCGCCGAAGTCGGTGACGTACGGCTCCGGCAGCCAGGGACCGACGTAGGTCTCGCCGCGGGCCTTGATCCGGCGCAGCCGGTCGAGGGCGAGGCGGGTGGTGATCCGGACGAGGTAGCCGCGCGGTTCGCGCACGTCCGCGCGGTCGGCGCCGGACCAGCGCAGCCAGGCGTCCTGGACGACGTCCTCCGCGTCGGCCACACGGCCCAGCATGCGGTAGGCGACCCCCAGCAGGACGGGGCGGTGCGCTTCGAAGACGTCGGTCGCGGTCTCGGTGGTCACGGCCCCCATCCCAGCCCACGACCGCGGCCGTGTCCAGGCGGAATCCCCCCGTCCCGGGCGGGTCGAGCGCCCGGGCCGCCGAGGTGACGGCGCCTCGGGGACCGCGGGGGGCTACCCGCCGGTAGCAATTGCTGACAAGCTGTCTACAGCGTCCGCCAGCGAGTCCAGCCGAGGAGCACCGCATGTCCACCACCGTCTCCTTCGAAGTCCCCACCGCCCACGGAGAGCAGCACGTGACCCTCGCGTACACGCGCCGGGGCAGCGGCGAACCGCTGTTGCTGCTGCACGGCATCGGCCACCACCGCCAGGTCTGGGACCCGGTGCTCCCGGCACTGGCCGCCGAGCGCGACGTCATCGCCGTGGACCTGCCGGGCTGCGGTGAATCACCGGCGCTCCCGGACGGCATGGCGCACGACCTGCCGACGATGAACGCCGTCCTGGTGGCCCTCTGCGCGGCGCTGGAGATCGAGCGGCCGCACGTGGCGGGCAACTCGCTGGGCGGCCTGCTGGCCCTGGACCTGGCCCGCGCGCGACTGGTCCGTTCCGTCACGGCCCTGTCCCCCGCCGGGTTCTGGAACGAGGCCGAACGGCGCTACGCCTTCACGGTGCTCACGGCCATGCGGCAGATCGCCCGGCGGATGCCCCCGCCCGTGGTGGAGCGGCTGGCCCGCCCCGCGCTCGGCCGCACCCTGCTGACCAGCACCATCTACGCCCGCCCGGGCCGCCGTTCGCCCGAGGCCGTGGTCGCCGAGACGCTGGCGCTGGCGCGCGCCCAGGGCTTCTCGCAGACTTTGCGCTCGGGCCGGACCGTGCAGTTCACCGACGACATCGTGGGCACGCCGGTCACCGTGGCCTGGGGCAACCGGGACCGGCTGCTCATCCCCCGCCAGGGGGTGCGCGCCAAGACCGTCATCCCCGGGGCCCGGCTGGTGCGGCTGCCCGGCTGCGGCCACGTCCCGATGAACGACGACCCGGCCCTCGTGGCGCGGGTGGTCCTCGACGGCAGCCGCTGACCCCGCGGGCCGCCACCGCCCCGCGCGGCGAGCCCTTAAGGTCTTCCCGCATGGGACCAACGCAGCGCGAACCGGGCGCAGACGCCGCGTCCGCCGCCTGGGAGCTGCTGCTCCCGGCCGCCTCGGCACCGGCACGCACCCGTGGCCGCTCCCTCCAGGCGGCGCTGCGCGAGGCGGTCCGCTCGGGCCGGCTGGCGCCGGGCACCCGGCTGCCGTCGAGCCGGGACCTCGCGGCGGACCTCGGGGTGTCGCGAGGGCTCGTCACGGAGGCCTACGAGCAGCTGACGGCGGAGGGCTACCTGCGCAGCGGCCGGGGCGCCGGGACCTGGGTGGGCGCGGCCGTACGGGCCGCGCCGCCGCGCGCCCACGACCTGGCGCCGCGCTCCCTGGGCGCCCGTGCGGACTTCGTGCCCGGAACGCCGGACCTGGCGCTGTTCCCGCGCTCGGCGTGGGCGGCCGCGCAGCGCGGTGTACTGGCGGAGCTGCCGCACCGGGAGCTGGGCTATCCCGATCCGCGCGGGCTGCCCCGGCTGCGCACGGCCCTGGCCGAACTGCTGGCCCGGCGGCGGGGCGTGGTCGCCGACCCGGAGCGGATCGTGGTGGTCTCCGGGGTCGCCCAGGCGACGACCCTGCTCGGTCTCGCGCTGCACGCGCGCGGGGTGCCCACGGTCGGGGTGGAGGACCCCGGCAGCCCCCAGCACGACGCCCTGTACGCCGCGGCCGGGGTCACCGCCGTTCCCGTCCCCGTGGACGGCGAGGGAGTCGCCCTGGAGCCGCTGCGGGCGTCGGGCGTGCGGGCCGTGGTGGCGACGCCGGCCCACCAGTTCCCCACCGGCATCGCCTACTCGGCCCGCCGCCGCGCCGATCTGCTGGACTGGGCGCGGTCCGTGGACGGCATCGTCCTGGAGGACGACTACGACGGCGACTTCCGCTACGACCGCGCCCCCGTCGGCGCCCTCCAGGGTCTCGACCCCGACCACGTCGCCTACACGGGCTCGGTCAGCAAGTCCCTCGCCCCGGGCCTGCGGCTGGGGTGGCTGCTGGTGCCGGAGTCGTGGACGGACGACGTCGTGGAACGCAAACGCACCATGGACCTCGGCCACCCGGCCCTCGACCAGGCCCTGTTCGCCCGCTTCCTGGAACGCGGCGACTACGACCGCCAGCTGCGCCGCTGCCAGCGTGCCTACCGCGAGCGGCGCGACGCCCTGGTCGCGGCCCTCGACGCGCACTTCCCGGGCTCCCGGGTGTCCGGGATCGCCGCGGGACTGCACGTCATCGCCACGCTGCCGGAGCGGTACGGCCCCGAGGAGCGCTTCCTGGCACGCGTGACGGCGGCCGGGGTGGCGGTGCGCCCCCTGTCGGCCTACGCCCACGCGCCCGCCGAGGACGCCGGGGCGAAGGAGACCCGGCTCGTCCTGGGCTACGCGCACGTGCCGCCCGCCCGGATCGCCGAGGGCGTACGGCTGATGGCGCGGGCCGCCGCCGGCTGACGCGGACGCCCTGCCGGGTTCCCCCGCCCCGCGGCCGGTTGTTCACTTGGGGTTCGCGTGTGCGCTGCGGCGTGCCAGTAGGTGTGGCTCTGCACACTGGCCGGATCCCGTCCCTGGAGGCGTATCCATGTCCCACCGTCCCTTCCCCGGGCGCCGTAGCGTCCTGCGCGGCTCCCTCGCCGCGTCGGCGGCCCTGTCCCTGCCCACCGCCCTCGGCGCGGCGCCCGCCTTCGCCCGCTCGGGGCGTCCGAACGCGGCGTGGGGCGTGCAGGCGGGCGACGTCACCAGCGGCTCCGGGCTCGTGTGGGTGCGCTCCGACCGGCCGGCCCGGATGGTCGTCGAGACGTCGGCCACCGAGTCGTTCCGCAACCCGCGCAGGTGGCACGGCCCCCTGCTGGGGTCCGGCACGGACTTCACCGGCACGACCCGGCTGCGCGGCCTGCCGCCGGGCGAGCAGATCCACTACCGCGTGCTCCTCGCCGACCCGGACGACCCGCGCCGCACGGGCGAGCCGGTCACCGGCACCTTCCGCACGGCGTCCGCCAGGCGCCGTGACGGCGTGCGGTTCGTCTGGTCCGGCGACCTGGCCGGTCAGGGCTGGGGCATCAACCCGGAGTTCGGCGGCTACACGATCTACAGGGCGATGGCCGCCCTGGACCCCGACTTCTTCCTGTGCAGCGGCGACAACGTCTACGCCGACGGCCCGATCGGCGAGACCGTGGCCCTGCCCGACGGCCGCACCTGGCGGAACATCACCACCGAGGAGAAGGCGAAGGTCGCCGAGACGCTCGGGGAGTTCCGCGGCAACTTCCGCTACAACCTGCTCGACGAGAACCTGCGCGCCTTCAACGCCCGGGTGCCGTCGATCATCCAGTGGGACGACCACGAGGTCACCAACAACTGGTACCCGGGTGAGATCCTCAGCGACGCCCGCTACACCGAGAAGCGCGTCGACGTGCTCGCCGCCCGGGCCCGCAGGGCGTTCTCGGAGTACTTCCCGATCTCCACGCTGCGCCGCCCCGACGGCCGGGTCTACCGGGTCCAGCACCACGGCCCGCTGCTGGACGTCTTCGTCCTGGACATGCGTACCTACCGCAACGCCAACTCCCCCGGCACCCAGCCCGCCGACGCGCAGGGCATCCTGGGGCGCGAGCAGCTGGAGTGGCTCAAGCGGGAGCTGTCCCGCTCCCGGGCGGTGTGGAAGGTGATCGCCTCCGACATGCCGCTCGGCCTCGTCGTGCCGGACGGCACGGACGTCGAGGCCGTCGCCCAGGGCGATCCCGGCAAGCCGCTGGGCCGTGAGCTGCAGATCGCCGAACTGCTGCGGCACATCAAGCACCGGCGGATCACCGGCACGGTGTGGCTGACCGCCGACGTGCACCACACCTCGGCCCAGCACTACCAGCCCTCGAAGGCCGCCTTCACCGACTTCGAGCCGTTCTGGGAGTTCGTCTCCGGTCCCCTGAACGCCGGCGCCTTCCCGGCGAGCGCGCTGGACGCCACCTTCGGCCCCGAGCGCGTGTTCGTGAAGGCCCCGGCCACCGCCAACGTCTCGCCCGCCGGGGGCTACCAGTTCTTCGGCGAGGTCGACATCGACGGCGGCAGCGGCGAGCTGACGGTGCGTCTGCGGGAGCAGGACGGCACCGTGCTCTACACGAAGGTCCTCCAGCCGGGCCGGGTCGGCCAGTAGGCACGGAACGCAACGTTTGAAGCATTGACAAAGGGGGGAAACTGGGCCCTTTACCCTCTGGTCACAAAGCGTTCTCGGTCACGCAACACCACTCCGTCACAGTGGGTGCATGACGCGAGACGTGACCCGAGTGCCGCACCGGAACGACGACTGCCGTCCTGCCACCGCGTGGCAGCGGCTCGCGGAGGTGTTCCGGACGCGGCGCACACGACGCCACGAACACGCGCCGCCGACGAGTGATACCGAGTCCCCGGCACCGCAGCCGGTGCCGGGGGCGAACACCCTGTGGCGGATGCGGACCACGGTGAGGGACGAACCGGGCTCGCTGGCCGCCCTGTGCGCGGCCCTGGCCGGACACCGGGTCGACATCCTCAGCCTGCAGACGCACCCGCTGGCCGAGGGCACGGTGGACGAGTTCCTGCTGCGGGCGCCGGGCGAGCTGCCGGCATCCGCGATCACCACGGCCGTCTCGTCGGCCGGCGGCAGCGACACCTGGATCGAGCGGGCCGACGCGCACGACCTGGTGGACGCGCCGACCCGAATCCTCTCCCTCGCCGCGCGCACCGCCCTGGACACGGCCGAACTGCCCCTGGCCCTGCGTCAGTTGCTCGGCCGGTGCACCATCCGCTCGCAGCCCGCACCGGCCGGCGGCGCGCGCGTGCCGGGCGGCCCTACGGTGGAGGGCGCCCTCGACGGCACGGTGATGCGGCTGCGCGCCCCGGAGGGCGGAGTGATCAGCGTGGAGCGGCCGTACCTGCCGTTCACGCCGACCGAGTTCGCCCGGGCCCGGGCCCTGGTCGAGCTGGACGCCCGGCTCGGGCCGCGCGTCCCGCGCGGCCGGGACGTGCTGACCCTCGCCGAGGGCAGCGACATCACCGTCCGGCGGGCCGACACGAGGGATCTGGCGGCGGCCCGGGCGATGCACGAGCGGTGCTCGCCGCGGACGCTGAGGCTGCGCTACCACGGGCCGGTCGGGGACGCGGACCGCTACCTCAACCACCTGCTGAGCCCGCGCTTCGGCCGCACGCTCGCCGTGCAGACCGCCTCCGGGCGGATCGTCGGGCTCGGTCACCTCCTGTGGGACGGCGACGAGACGGAAGTCGCGCTGCTGGTGGAGGACGCGTGGCAACGGCGTGGTGTGGGTGCGCAGTTGCTGGCACGGCTGGTGGCCATGGCCGTCGAGGCGGGGTGTGCCAGTGTGTACGCCGTGACGCAGGCGTCCAACACGGGGATGGTCGCCGCGATGCGAGGGCTCGGGCTGCCGCTCGACTACCAGGTCGAGGAGGGGACGCTGGTCATCACGGCGCGGCTGGACGAATCCGTGGTGACCACCGGTGCGGAGGAACTGGGGAGCGCCTCCGCACCGTAGGGGCGGGCCTCAGTGGGCGGGCGCGGGTGCGCGGTGGCTGGTCGCGCCGTTCCCCGCGCCCCTTCCGGGACGCTTCAGGGCCTGGTCGAGGTCCGACCAGAGGTCCTCCACGTCTTCCAGTCCCACCGACAGCCGCAGCAGACGGTCGCCGACCCCCGCTCCCCTGCGGTCCTCCGCGTCCACGATGCGGTGGCTGATGGACGCCGGGTGCTGGATGAGCGTGTCGACGCTGCCGAGACTCACCGCCGGGGTGATGAGACGGACCCCGGCGATGACCTCGTGGGGGTCGCCGTGCACCTCGAAGGCGACCATGGCGCCCCCGATGCGCGGGTAGTGCACGCGGGCCACGCGCGGGTCGGCGGCGAGGCGGCGGACCAGTTCGGCCGCCGTGGCGGACGCCGCCCGCACCCGGACCGGCAGCGTGGACAGGCCCCGCAGCAGCAGGTAGCCGGCCAGCGGGTGCAGGACGCCGCCCGTCGCGAAGCGCACCTGGCGCAGCCGGCCCGCGAGCTCCTCGTCGCAGGCGACCACACCGGCCAGCACGTCCCCGTGCCCGCCGAGGTACTTGGTGGCGCTGTGCAGCACCAGCCGCGCCCCCTGCTCGGCCGGGCGCTGGAGGACCGGGGTGGCGAAGGTGTTGTCCACCAGCAGCGGCACCGAACCGCAGGCGTGCGCCACGGCCCGCAGGTCGACCTCGGCGAGGGTGGGGTTGGCCGGGGACTCGACCATGACCAGACCGGTGTCCGGGCGCAGCGCGTCGGCGACCCCGGCCGGGTCGGTCCAGGTCACCTCCGAGCCCAGCAGCCCGGCGGTCAGCAGGTGGTCGCTGCAGCCGTACAGGGGGCGTACGGCGACCACGTGGCGCAGGCCCGTCGAGCCGCGTACGAGGAGGACGGCGCTCAGCGCGGCCATGCCGCTGGCGAAGGCGACCGCCGCCTCCGTGCCCTCCAGCCGGGCCAGCGCGGTCTCGAAGCGGGCGACGGTCGGATTGCCCAGCCGCCCGTACACGGGCGGGCCGTCCGGCTCGGCCCCGGTGGCGGCGAACGCGTCGATCCGGGCCGCCTCGCCGCGGCTGTCGTAGGACGGGTAGGTGGTGGACAGGTCGATCGGCGGGGCGTGCAGCCCCTGCCGGGCCAGGTCGTCCCGCCCGGCGTGCACGGCCTCGGTGGCCAGTGCCCGCGGAGCGGTGGGTACGTCGTCGTGGGCGCCCAAGCTCGCTGTGTCCATGACCGAAGGGTGAACAGCGAGCGGGTCCCCGGCGCCGGATCCCGTGCTACGTTCGGCCGATGGCCGAATCCGTCGTACTGGACCCGGTGGACCTCCACCTGCTGCGGCTGCTGCAGAACGACGCCCGGGCGACCTACCGGGATCTCGCCGCGCAGGTCGGGGTGGCGCCGTCGACGTGCCTGGACCGGGTGGCCCGGCTGCGCCGCTCGGGGGTGATCCTCGGGCACCGGCTGGAGCTGGATCCGGCCAAGCTGGGGCGCGGTCTGGAGGCGCTGCTGTCGGTGCAGGTCAGGCCGCACCGGCGGGAGCTGGTCGGGCCGTTCGTGGAGCGGATCCGGGCGCTGCCGGAGTCGCGGACGGTCTTCCACCTGACCGGGCCGGACGACTATCTGGTCCATGTCGCGGTCGCCGACATGGCGGATCTGCAGCGGCTCGTGCTGGACGAGTTCACGGTGCGGCGGGAAGTGGCCCGGGTGGAGACGCGGCTGATCTTCCAGCAGTGGGAGTGCGGACCGCTGCTGCCTCCTTCGCCCACGGCTCAATCCGCGTGACGCGTGCGGCCCGTCGTACGAGGATGGCCGCATGTCTGAGATCAAGAGCCCGCTGCCCCGCGAGGTCGCCGACGCCTACGTCGACGAGCTCATCGCCCTCGACCCGATCACCGGCACGTTCCTCGGTGTCTCCGAGAGTTCCAGCAGGCTGCCCGACACCTCCCCGGCAGGCCAGGAGGCGCTCGCGGAGCTGGCGCGCCGGACGCTGGCCCGGCTGGACGAGGCGGAGCGGCGGCCCGGCGCGGACAGCGGCATCGAGCGGCGCTGCGCCCGGCTGCTGCGCGAGCGGCTCACCGCCGAACTGGCCGTGCACGAGGCCGACGAGAGCCTGCGCTCGGTCAGCAACCTGAGCTCGGTCGCGCACGCGGTGCGCCAGGTGTTCACCGTGACGCCGGCGCAGTCGGAGCAGGACTGGGCGGCGATCGCCGAGCGGCTGCGCGCGGTCCCGGCCGCCCTGGAGGGCTACCGGCAGTCCCTGGCGCTCGGCCTGGAGCGGAAGCTGTACGCCGGGCCCCGCGCCACGGCCACGTTCGTGGAGCAGCTCGGCGAGTGGGCCGACGCGGACGGCCGGGGCCGGGGCTGGTTCGAGCAGTACGCGGCCGCCGGGCCCGAGTCGCTGCGCACGGAGCTGGACCCGGCGGCCCGCGCGGCCACCGAGGCCGTGGTGCGGCTGCGCGACTGGATGCGGGACGTGTACGCGCCGGCGATCGAGGGCGCGCCGGACGTGGTGGGCCGGGAGCGGTACGCCCGCTGGGTCCGCCACTTCAACGGCACGGACCTCGACCTGGACGAGGCCTACGCCTACGGCTGGTCCGAATACCACCGCCTCCTGGGCGAGATGAGGACCGAGGCCGAGAAGATCCTGCCGGGCGCGGCCACGCCGTGGGTGGCGCTGGCCCACCTCGACGAGCACGGGACGCACATCGAGGGCGTCGACGAGGTGCGCGCGTGGCTGCAGGACCTGATGGACGAGGCGATGGACGCGCTGGACGGCACGCACTTCGACCTGGCCGAACGGGTGCGCCGGGTCGAGTCGCGCATCGCGCCTCCGGGCAGCGCGGCGGCCCCGTACTACACGCCGCCGTCGGACGACTTCTCCCGCCCGGGCTGCACCTGGCTGCCCACCATGGGCAAGGACCGCTTCCCGGTCTACGACCTGGTGTCCACCTGGTACCACGAGGGCGTGCCCGGCCACCACCTGCAGCTGGCCCAGTGGAAGCACGTGGCGCGGGACCTCTCCCGCTACCAGGCGAGCGTCGGCATGGTGAGCGCCAACGCCGAGGGCTGGGCCCTGTACGCGGAGCGGCTGATGGACGAGCTGGGCTTCCTGACCGACGCCGAGCGCCGGCTCGGCTACCTGGACGCCCAGATGATGCGGGCCGTGCGCGTGATCATCGACATCGGCATGCACCTGGAGCTGACCATCCCGGACGACTCGCCCTTCCACCCCGGCGAGCGCTGGACGCCCGCGCTGGCGCAGGAGTTCTTCGGCGCGCACAGCAGCCGGCCCGCGGACTTCGTGGAGAGCGAGCTGACCCGCTACCTGTCGATGCCGGGCCAGGCCATCGGCTACAAGCTCGGCGAGCGGGCCTGGCTGCTGGGCCGCGAGAACGCCCGCAAGCGCCACGGGGACGCCTTCGACCCGAAGGCCTGGCACATGGCGGCGCTGTCGCAGGGCTCGCTGGGGCTTGACGACCTGGTGGACGAGCTGTCCGCGCTGTGATCAGCGCCGGAAGCCGCCCTCGGAGTTGATGACCTCGCCGGTGATCCAGCCCGCCTCGTCGGTGGCGAGCCAGGCGATGAGGCGGGCCGGGTCGTCGGGCATCCCCCACCGTCCGGAGGGGAAGCGGGCGGCCACGGCCTCGTAGTCCGCGCCGCTGAGGTAGTCCGTGTCCACGGGGCCGGGGTTGACGGTGTTCACGGTGATCCCCCGCTCGGCGAGGGTGGCCGACAGGGAGCGGGTGACCGAGGCGAGGGCGCCCTTCTGGAGGGCGTAGGCGATCTCGCCGGGCATGCCGCCCGCGATGTCCTGCCCGGAGGTCATCATCACGACGCGGCCCCCGGGCCCCGGAGGCCGCAGCCGTGCGTGGGCCTGGACCAGCAGCAGGACCGACCGCGTGTCGACCGCCCAGTGCCGGTCGAGCATGGCGACGTCGATCGTGTCCAGGGTGCCGTCGAAGCCGCTCTGCGCGTGGTTGGCGACGAGGATGTCCAGCCGTCCGCCGAGCGCTTCGGCGGCCGTGGCGACGAGTTCGGCGGGCGCCGACGGGTCGGCCAGGTCGCCCGGGCCCGCGGCCACCCGCGCCCGTGGGTCGCCGAGCGCTTCGCGCACGGACGCGAGGACGGCCTCGGGGCGGTCGGCGCCCCAGGGCTGGGCCGCGTCGTGCGGCGTGTGGTGGTGCAGGTAGACGCTGGCTCCGTAGGCGGCGAGCCGGCGGGCCACGGCGTGACCGATGCCGCCCCGGCGGCTGGCACCGGTGACCAGGGCGGTGCGGCCGCGCAGCGGCAGGGGGTCGCGGCGCAGTTCCGCCGCGGTGGGGTGGGGAAGCCGGGGCATGGACGCCTCCTTGACGTCGTGCGGTTGCGGGGTCTCGTGGCCGGTCGCGCGGTCACTTCGCGGCCTCGGGGGGGCAGAGCCGCAACGCCCGCCCGGAGGCCGGGCCCTGCGTCCGGTAGGTGCTCCCGGGGTGCCGGCGGTACCGGGGAGTGCGCCCGGTGCGGCGAGTGGGCCTCTCCCTGCCCCGCGCACCCGTGAGGTGGGGAGTGCGCCGGGCGTCGCGGGGCCGGCGGGGCCGCGCGGACACCAACCTAGTGGGGCGCCGGCCGGCGCGGCGCCAGCAGACGGAGCTCGACCAGGTCCAGCCAGGTCTCGGGGCCCGGCTGGACCTGTGCCGCGCGGACCGCGTAGCGGCCCGGCTCCAGGCGGACCCGGACCTGGTCGATGCCCGTCGGGGCCGTGCCGGGCCAGGCCGCGTCGAACAGCAGCACCGGGCCGGGGACCTCCCAGTGCACCTCCGGCTCCCACTCGGCGGTCGCGAGCGCCGAGGGCACACCGGCCAGCAGCTCCGCCTCGGAGTTGCCCGCCCGCCACCGGACGAAGGTGCCCCGGTCGGGCAGGTACGCGGTGGAGGCGGGCTCGTCGCCCAGGACGAGGGCGGTGGAGTCGCCGACCGGCAGCAGGCCGACGCTCCCGTCCACCTCGCAGGCCCGGTCGTAGTCCGACGCCGTCTCCTCGCCGTCGGCGCCGGCCCAGAACGGCAGGACGGTCTCGGGCACCGCTATCAGCGGCCCGCCGCCGGACTCCACCCACTCCACGACGCCCGGTTCCGCGTATCGCACCATGGCGCAAGAACCTACAGGGTCAACTGGCGGCGAAATCACAGGGGTTCAGCAGCCGCAGTCCCCGGCGTCAGAGGGAGCGGCCAGCGGGTCCGGGTCCCGGCGCTCGCGGCCCCGCCGGGTCTCGAACGCGAAGCCCTCGCGCACCCAGTACTCGAACCCGCCGAGCATCTCCTTGACCCGGTACCCGAGTTCGGCGAGGGCGAGCGCCGCCCGCGCGGCACCGTCGCAGCCCGGGCCCCAGCAGTACGTCACCACCGGCACCGCCCGGTCGAGCAGCCGCCCGGCCCGCTCGGCCATGAGCGCGGTCGGCAGGTGCAGGGCGCCGGGGACGTGGCCCTGCTCCCAGGCCGCGGTGGAGCGGGAGTCGACGAGGACGAACCCGGGGTCGTCGCCGGAGGCGAGCGCGGCGGCGACGTCCGACACGTCGGTGTGGAAGGCGAGGGAGGCGCGGAAGTGGGCGGCGGCCTCGGCCGGGGTGGCGGGGGCGACACGCAGGACGGAGTTCACGGGGGCGGTCGTGCTCACGGTGGGGTTCATGGCCACGAAGCTACGGCCGCCGGTCCGCCGTCTGAAGTGACGATCCGCTGCCTTCCGCTTGATCCGCCGGGGAATCCCCTGCTATCTCTCGCCCATGACCGCGTATTCCCCGGACGCCACCGACTGGCGCATCCTCGACGTCCTCCAGCGGGACGGGCGGGCGAGTTTCGCCGAGCTGGCCCGTGCCGTCTCCATGTCCGCGAGCGCGGTCACCGAGCGGGTGCGGCGGATGGAGGAGGCCGGGGTCATCCAGGGCTACGCGGCGGTGGTCGACCCGGAACGGCTCGGGCTGCCCATTCTGGCGTTCGTGCGGCTGCGGTACCCGAACGGCAACTACAAGCCCTTCCACGACCTCGTCGCGGCCACGCCGGAGATCCTTGAGGCGCACCACGTCACGGGCGACGACTGCTTCGTCATCAAGGTGACGGCCCGCTCGATGCGCCACCTGGAGGAGGTGTCCGGGAAGATCGGGACGCTGGGCTCGGTGACGACGAACGTCGTGTACTCCTCGCCCCTGCCCCGGCGCCCCCTGGGCCGCTGACTCAGCCGGTGCCGCGCTGCCGCAGCACCGATCCCGAGCGGCCCTTGACGACCTCCAGCTGGGCGTGGACGCGCCGTCGCAGGTCGGGCACGTGGCTGACGATGCCGACGCTGCGGTCGCGTTCGCGCAGCGAGTCGAGGACGTCGAGGACCTCGTCGAGGGTCTGGTCGTCGAGGCTGCCGAAGCCCTCGTCGATGAACAGGGTGTCCAGCCGCACGCCGCCCGCCTCGTCCGTGACGACGTCCGCGAGACCGAGGGCGAGGGCGAGGGAGGCGAAGAACGTCTCGCCGCCCGACAGCGTCGCCGTGTCGCGCTCGCGGCCCGTCCAGGCGTCGACGACGTGCAGCCCGAGCCCGCTGCGGCCGCGTCCGGTGCGGTCGTCGGAGTGGACGAGGGTGTAGCGGCCGGACGACATGCGCCGCAGCCGCACGGTCGCCGCGGCGGCCACCTGTTCCAGCCGGGCCGCGAGGACGTACGACTCCAGACGCATCCGGCGTTCGTTGTCGGCCGAGGTGCCGGCGGTGAGCCCGGCCATGCGGGCGACCCGGTCGTGCTCCTCGCGCAGCGGGGCCAGCCGGCGCACGGCGGCGGCCGCCCGGGCGGAGAGCCGGTCGAGCTCGGCGCAGCGCCGCACGGCGGCGTCGTGGGCGGAGGCGGCCTCGCGCACCCGCCGGGTGGCCAGGTCGGCGGCCCGCTCCGCCGACTCGACGTCGGCCCGCGGCGCTCGGGCCGCCGCGGCCGTGTCGGCCTCCGCGAGGACGGCCCGCACGGCGGCCTCCTCGTGCTGCCAGGCGTCGAGCCGGTGCTGCAGCTCCCGGTGGGCCGCGGGGTCGAGCAGCGCGTCGGCCGCGGCCTGCGGGGTCACGAAGCCGGCGCGGAAGGCGGCGTCCGCGAGCCGGGCGTCGGCGTCCTTGAGCCGCTGCGCGGCGTCCTCGGCGGCCCGGGCGGTGTCGGCCGCGTCCGTGAGCAGTGTGGCCCGCCGCTCCAGTTGCGCGGCCCGCGCGGCGACGCTGTCCAGGTCGCCCCGGGCCCGGTCCAGTTCCTCCTGGAGGGCGGCGCGTTCACGGTCGAGCCGCTCCCGGTGACCGACCCGGGCGGCGCTGCGCACGGCGGCCTCCTGCCGGACGGCGAGACGGCGCTCGTGCTCCTGCCCGGCCTGCCGCAGCCGCTCCTGCGCGGAGTGCAGCTCGGCGGCGGCACCGCGGGCGTGCGCGTACTGCTCCTCCAGTTCCCCGGCCTCCCGGGCGAGCTGCCCGGTCGGGGTGTCCCCGGCCTCGGCGGTGGCGGCGGCCAGCGCCTCGCGCACCACACCGAGGCGCTGCTCGTGCTCGGCGCGCTCCGCGTCGGCGCGCCGGTAGGCGGCGAGCGCCTGCTCCTCCGCCTCGCGGTCGACGTGCCCGGCGACCTTGCGGGCGGGGGCGGGGTGCTCGGTCGCGCCGCAGACGGCACAGGGCTCGCCGTCGGTGAGCTGCGCGGCCAGCTCGGCGGCGATGCCGGTCAGGCGCTGTTCCTTGAGTTCCAGCCAGTGCTGCTGGGCGCGCAGCGCCTCCTGCCGCGCGGAGCGGACCTGCTCGACGGCGCGCTCGGTGTCCTCGGCGAGCTGGTCGCGCAGCCGGGCGGCCTTCAGGCGCTGCCGGGCCGGTTCGCGCCGGACGGCGAGCTGTTCGGCGAGGGAGGCGGCCCGTTGCGCGGAGTCGATCCGGCCCTGGAGGGCCGTACGGGTCTCCTCCCAGCCGTCGAGCCAGGCCTCGGCCTCCTGGAGGAGGTCGGCGTCGGCTCGATCCTGGCGGTCCAGTCCGGCGCGTTCGTCGAGGAGTTCGGCCAGGCGCCGCTCGGCGCGGCGGGCGGAGTCGAGTCCGCCCAGTTCCTCGGCGGCGCGCCGTGCGGCGGCGGCGAGTCCGGCCGCGCCCTCGGCGGCGAAACGCTCGGGCAGCAGAGCACGCGCGCGTGCCTCGGCCTCGGCCGCCCGGCGGTGTTCGGCCTCGGCGGCCTCCCGCAGCTCCAGGGCGGGCGCGACGGCCTCGGCCTTGCGGGCCCGCTCCATGAGCGCCTGCGCCTGACGGTAGGCCTCCGCGCCCTGCTCCAGCTGGGCCGCCTTCTCCCGCGCGTCGGCGAACCGGCGCTGCAACCGGGCGAGTTCGCGCACCTCGTCCAGGGCGCGGCCGGTGGCGGTCTGCGCGGATTCGGCGGCGGCGAGCCGGCATGCCGCGACGGTGAGTTGCTCGCGGGCGGCGCTGCGGGCGACGGCGGCGGCGCTCAGCACGGCCTCGGCGAGCCCGGGTTCGCCGAGGGCCAGCTCCGGCAGCTCCATGGCGTCGCCCGCGGCCTGCTGCATGCGGTGGGCGTCGGCGAGCAGGGCGGCGTCGCCCTCCCGGACCCGGGCCTCGGTGGTCCGGCGGCGTTCGGCGAGGCGCTTCTCCACGTCGGCGAAGCGGCGGGTGTCGAAGAGGCGGCCCAGCAGCTTGCCGCGGGCCTCGGCGTCGGCGCGCAGGAACCGCGCGAAGTCGCCCTGCGGCAACAGCACGACCTGGCAGAACTGCTCCCGGCTCATGCCGAGCAGCTGGGTGATCTCCTCGCCGATCTCCTGGTGCGAGCGGCTGAGGTCCTTCCAGGTCCCGGCCGTGGCGTCGTACTCGCGCAGCCAGGTCTGGGCCTTGTCCACGGTGGTGCCCGTGCCGCGCTTCTTGGGGCGCTCCCAGGGTGGCTGGCGGGTGATCTCCAGGCGGCGTCCGGCGACGGTGAGGTCGAGGGTGACCTCGGTGCGGGTGCCGGAGGCGGCGTGGTCGCTGCGCAGGGTGGCGCCCTGCCCGCCGCCCTGCCGGGCCCCGGGGACCGAGCCGTAGAGGGCGTAGCACACGGCGTCCAGGACGGACGTCTTGCCCGCGCCGGTCGGCCCGTGCAGCAGGAACAGCCCGGCCGCCGACAGTTCGTCGAAGTCGACGCTCTGGGTGCCGCCGAAGGGCCCGAAGGCGGTGACCGCGAGCCGGTGGAGCCTCACCGGGCCACCTCCCGCACGGCCTCGTCGGAGCGGACCGCGTCGAAGGCGTCGCGCAGCACGCCCTGTTCGTGCGGGTCGGGTCCGGCACCGCGCACATGGGCAACGAAGTCCTCGGCGATCTGCTGGTCGCTGCGCCCGGCCAGGCGGCGGGCGTACGACACCTGAGACTCGTCCTCCGTCCGGTCGGGGTCGAAGACGAGGCTGAGCGTGTGCGGGAACCGCGCGGCGAGCCGGGCCATCGGGTCCGCCGGGCGGACCGGGTCGGTGAGCGTCGCCTCGACCCACGCCTCCTCGTGCCGGGCCAGCTGCGGATCGGCGAGCAGGTCCTCCAGGGTGCCCCGGATCCGGGCCAGGGGGCGCGGCACCGGGCAGTCGACGCGCTCGGCGGCGACGGAGCCGTCGGCGGCGAGGTCGACGAGCCACATGCTCTTGCGGTGCGCCGCCTCCGAGAAGGAGTAGGGCAGCGGGGAGCCGGAGTAGCGGACGCGGTCGGTGAGGGCCTGGCAGCCGTGCAGGTGCCCGAGCGCCACGTAGTCGACGCCGTCGAACACGCCGGCGGGGACCGCGGCGACGCCGCCCACGGTGATGTCCCGCTCGCTGTCGCTGGGTTCGCCGCCGGTGACGAAGGCGTGCGCGAGGACGACGGAGCGCGTGCCGGGTGTACGGGCGGCGAGGTCGGCGCGGACCCGGTCCATGGCGGCCGCGAGCACGGCCTCGTGGCCGGCCTTCTCCACGCCGAACTCGTCCTTCACCAGGGCCGGTTCGAGATAGGGCAGGCCGTAGAAGGCGACGTCCCCGTGGGGATCGGACAGCACCACCGGGGTGCCGGCCGCCGACGGCTCGGTCCGCAGGTGGATGCCGGCCCGTCCGATCAGGCCCGCCCCGACGCCCAGCCGGCGGGCCGAGTCGTGGTTGCCGGAGATCATCACGGTCGGCACACCGAGGTCCGCGAGGCGGTGCAGCGCGTCGTCGAACAGCTCGACCGCGGCGAGCGGCGGCACCGCCCGGTCGTACACGTCTCCCGACACCAGCACCGCGTCCACGGCCCGCTCCCGCACGGTCGTGACGAGGTGGGCGATGAACTCGGCCTGGGCCCCGAGCATGTTGACCCGGTGGAACGCCCGGCCGAGGTGCCAGTCGGAGGTGTGCAGCAGTCTCATGATCCCCCGAGACTAGCCGCCGGGCCCGACAGCACGGGTGGTAACTCCCGTATCGACCGTCATCTCCCGCCACGAAACAGGGCGTTATGACCGCTTCGGCCCGGAACGTCAGGCGTCCCCGTACGCCTCCCCGCCCGGTGTGAAGCGGGCCGTGCCGGACGTCACGTCGGCCAGCCAGGCGCGGAAAGGCTCGACGTCCGCGTCCGGGAGGGCGATGTCGAGGGTGACCTCCTCGCCGTAGCGCACGTCCCGTACCTCGCGTCCGGTCGCGCGCAGCTCGTTCTCCAGCTTCCCGGCCCGCTGGTGGTCGACGGTCACGGTGCCGAGGCGGAACCTGCGGCGGGTGCGCGTGCCGACGGCGTCCAGGGCCTCGCCGACCGCTCCGCCGTAGGCCCGGATGAGGCCGCCCGCGCCGAGCTTGACCCCGCCGAAGTAGCGGGTGACGACGGCGACGACGTACCGCATGTCGCGGCGCAGCAGCATCTGGAGCATGGGGACGCCCGCGGTGCCGCCGGGCTCGCCGTCGTCGCTCGCCTTCTGCACGGAGGCGTCGGCGCCGATGACGTACGCCCAGCAGTTGTGGTTGGCGTCCGCGTGCTCCCTGCGGACCGCGGCGATGAACTCCTGGGCCTCCTGCTCGGTGGCCGCCGGGGCGAGGGCGCACCGGAAGCGGGAGCGGTTGACCTCGGTCTCGTGCACTCCCGCGCGGGCGACCGTGCGGTATTCGTCCTGCATCGGGCCAGCCTATGCGCGGGCCCGGGGCTACTTCTTCGCGCCCCGGGGCACGGTCACGGACGTCAGCAGCGCCGCGCCGGGGCCGAGGTCCCGCCAGGTCGTGCCGCGCCAGGACAGGACAGCGATCGCCGCGGTGGGGAACTTGGTGCGGACCCGTTCCAGGGTGTCGTCGAGGCCGTCGCCCGCCAGGGCCAGGATCAGTTCCTCGAGGCCCGGGTTGTGGCCGACCAGCAGCAGCGTCTCCACCTCGGCGGGCACCTCGCGCACCACGGTCAGCAGGCCCGCGGGTCCGGCGGCGTACAGGCGCCGGTCGTGGCGGACCGGCGGGGGCGTGCCCCACTCGCCGGCGGCCAGCTCCCAGGTGCGGCGGGCGCGCACCGCGGTGGAGCACAGGGCGAGGTCGGGCAGGCAGTCGGCCTCGGCCAGGGCCCGTCCGGCGGCGGGGGCGTCGCGGCGGCCGCGGAGGGCCAGCGGGCGTTCGTGGTCGGCGACGTCCACGGGCCAGGCGGACTTGGCGTGCCGCAGCACGACCAGGCGGCGCAGCGGGCCGGTTCCGGCACGTTCGATCATGAGGAGGTTCCCAGGTCGCGGGTGAGGTCGAGGCCGAGGAGGCGGTCGGCGTGGGCGTAGGTCTCGAAGCGGGCGCCGTCCGGCAGTTCCGGGTCGCTCTCCACCCGGCGCAGTACGTCCAGTACCCCGGGCACGTCCAGGTCGTCCTCCCAGGCGGCGCGCAACCGCCGCCGCACGTCGTCGGGGACGGGCCGCGAGGGACGCCGGGCCCACCGGGCGACGGCGGTGCGCCAGCGCGCGAGGGTGGCGCGGGCCTCGTCCAGGGCGGCCTCGTCCAGCCGGACGGCGGCGCTGTGGTGCCGGGTGAGCAGGGCGAGGCGCAGGACGGCGGGGTCGGTGGGGTCGGGGGGCCCGGGTGGGGCGGGCCCGGCGTGTTCCGGACCGGCGGTGTCCGGCGGGCCCGGCCGCACCGGCGCGACGGAGATCCGCAGTCCGTCCGGTGCCGTCCCGCCCTCGGCCGCGACGTGCAGGACCTGGGCCTCGCCCAGGCCCGCGCCGATGTCGGGGCTCTCCTCGAAGGGACGGATGCCCAGGGCCGCGGCGCGGGCCCGCAGCTCGGCCCGGCGGTGGCCGCCGGTCAGCAGGGCCCACACGGGTGTGCCGCCGATCTCCAGGGCCCGGACGAGGAGGTCGGCGACGAGCAGCACCCGCAGGTGCGTCGTGTCGGAGCCGGGCGCGTGCGCCTCGACGCGCGTCAGGCCCCGGCGGGCCGGGGCGGCGTCGGCCGGCTCGCCGGTACGGGCGTCGATGATGCGCAGCACGAGGCGAGCGTAGGCGGGCGGGCCCGGACGCGCAGTCATGCGCGCCGTTTTCCGGTCACCGTGGCGCACCCGACCTGCCCCGGGACGGCCCACCCCGGGCCGGGGGCGGGCCGTCCCGGGTTGGGGCGGGCCGTCCCGTTCAGTCCAGCGTGCCCAGGAACCGCACGTGGGGGCGTCCGCCGGGGCCGTCCGCGCGGACGGCGGCCCGCACCCCGTACACCTCGGCGATGAGCTCCTCCGTGAGGACGTCACCCGGTGTCCCGCCCGCTACGACCCGGCCCGCGCGCAGGACGACCACCCGGTCGCAGTACATCGCCGCGAGGTTGAGGTCGTGCAGGGCGACGACGGTGGTGACCGGCAGCCGCGCGACCAGGGCGAGCAGGTCGAGCTGGTGGTGGATGTCGAGGTGGTTGGTGGGCTCGTCCAGGAGGAGTTCGCGGGGCTCCTGGGCGAGCGCACGGGCGATCTGCACGCGCTGGCGCTCACCGCCCGAGAGGGTGTGCCAGGGCCGGCCGGCCCGGTCGGCGAGGCCGGTGCGCTCCAGGGCGGCCCGCACGGCGCGCTCGTCGTCCGCCGAGGCGGGTGACCAGGCCCGCCGGTGCGGGATGCGGCCGAGCCGTACGACGTCCTCGACCGTCAGCTCGACCTGGGTGTCCGACTGCTGCTCGACGACGGCGAGCCGGCGGGCGACCGTGCGGCGGGGCAGGTCGCCCAGCGGCGTGCCGTCGAGGGTGACGACCCCCGCCGTCGGGGTGAGCAGCCCGGCCATCAGCCGCAGCAGCGTGGACTTGCCGGAGCCGTTGGGGCCGAGCACGCCGAGGGTGGAGCCGGGCTCCGGCGCGAGGACGACGCCGTCGAGGATCAGCCGCCCGTCGGTCCGGCGCCCGACCCGCTCGGCCCGCAGCCCACCGGCACCCCGGGCGCCCACTACGGCCCGCGGCCCAGCGGCACCCTGGACGTCCCCCACGGCCCGCGGCCCAGCGGCACCCCGGGCGACCCCCACGGCCCGCAGCCTGTCGGCGCCGCTGACACCGCCCTCGGCCCGCGGCTCACCGGCCTCGCGGACACCGCACCCGGCACGCGCCCCGTCGGCACCGCGGACACCCTCCGCAGTCTCCGCCCGACCGGAATCGCAGCCGCCCCCCGCGGCCTCCACCCCACCGGCACCCCCGCCGTCCGTCACGGTCTCCACCCCACTGCAACCGCAGCCGCAGCCGCAGCCGCAGCCCACGGTCTCCACCCCACCGGAACCGTGGTCGCGCCCCCCAGCCGTCACCCCACCGCAACCGCGGCCGGTCCGCCCGGAGCGCGGGCCCCCGCTGTCCGCCGGTGTTCCCGTCCCGCTCACCGTGCCCTCCGCGTCTTGTACAGCACGGCCACGAACGCCGGCACCCCGATCAGCGAGGTGACGACGCCCACCGGCACCTCCCGTGGATCCAGCACCGTCCGGGCGAGCGTGTCCACCCACACCAGGAAGACCGCACCGGCCAGCGCCGTGACCGGCAGCAGCCGGGCGTGCCCGGGCCCGGTCAGTGCCCGGGCCGCGTGCGGCAGGACGAGGCCCACGAAGCCGATCGCCCCGGCCGAGCTGACCAGCGCCGCCGTGAGCAGGGCCGTGACACACAGCAGTACCAGACGGGTGCGGGCCACGGACACCCCGAGCGCGGCGGCCGCGTCCTGCCCGAAGGCGAAGGCGTCGAGGGTGCGGGCGTACGCCAGGCACACCACCAGTGCGACCGCCAGCACGGCCAGGCACAGCCACACGTCCGTCCAGCCGACGCCGCCGAGCGAGCCGAGGAGCCAGAACAGCACGCCCCGGGTCGTCTCGGCGTCGGCGGAGGTCATCACCACGAAGGAGGTGAGCGCCGAGAACAGCTGCATGGCGGCGACGCCGGCCAGGACCACCCGGTCGGTGGTGCCGCCCAGGGTGTGGCTGAGCAGCAGCACCAGCGCGAAGGAGACCAGGGCCCCGAGGAAGGCGCCGGCGGAGACGGAGACCGCTCCGCCGCCCACGCCCAGCACGACCACGACGACCGCACCGGTGGAGGCGCCCGAGGAGACCCCGAGCACGAACGGATCGGCCAGCGGGTTGCGCAACAGCGACTGCATCACCGCTCCGCACACGGCGAGTCCGGCTCCGCACACGGCCGCGAGCAGGGTGCGCGGCAGCCGCAACTGCCAGACGATGCCGTCCCGGAGCGGTGTCAGGTCCGAGCTGCCCAGGCCGAGATGGGCGGCCACGACGGACCACACGTCGGTGACGCGGATGTCGGCGGGGCCGATGGTGATGGCCACGGCGAGGGAGGCGACGAGCGCGGCGGCCCCGGCGGCGCCCAGGGCGAGCCCGGCCCCGCGCCGGGGCCGGGCCCCGGCCTCCGGCAGGTCCGGGGCGGTCACTTCACCAGCCCGAACCGGCGCAGCCCCGCGGCGACCCGTTCCACTCCCTCGACCGTGCGGATGGTCGGGTTCATGGCCTGCCCGCTGAGCAGCACGTACCGCTTGTGCCGGACGGCGTCCATGTTCTTCGTGGCCGGGTTGGACTCCAGGAAGGCGATCTTCCTCGCGGCCGACTCGGCGGTCTGCGACTTGCGGGTCAGGTCGCCGATGACGAGGACGTCGGGGTCGCGTTCGGCGACCGTCTCCCAGTTGACCTGCGGCCACTCCTCGTGCGTGTCGTCGAAGACGTTCTTCGCGCCGAGGGAGCGGGTGATGATGCCGGGCGCCCCGCAACAGCCCGCCATGTAGGGCGACTCGGAGTTGGCGAACCAGTACAGGAGGGTGACGTCGGAGGCGTCGACGCCGGCGGTGGCCTTCTTCATGCGCTGGCGGAGGGAGGCCACGAGCGCGTCGCCGCGTTCCCTCACCCCGAAGACGGCCGCGAGGTCGCGCACCTCGCCGTAGACGGTGTCCATGCCGAGGGCCTTGTCGCGTGCGCCGTCGCCGCCGCCCGAGTTGTCCTTCCCGGCGCAGTCGGACGGCGAGACGTAGGTGGGGACGCCGAGCTTCCCGAACTGTTCGCGGGTGGCGACGCCGCCCGGTCCGAGGGTGGAGACGAAGGAGGCGGCCACGAAGTCCGGGTCCGCGTCCAGGACCCGCTCGAAGGAGGGGTTGTCGTCGGCGATGCGCGGCACCGTCGCGTTGGCCTTCTCCAGTCCCTTCATCACGGGGTCGGTCCAGGTCGCCGTGCCGGCGAGGCGGTCGGCGAGGCCGAGGGAGAGCAGGATCTCGGTGGTGCCCTGGTTGAGGGAGACGGCGTGCCGCGGCGGCGCGGCGACGCGCACCTCGTGGCCGCAGTTGCCGAGGCGGACGGCGGCGGCCTTCGCGGCGGCGGGCTCGGCGTCGCCGCAGCCGGTCAGGAGCAGGGAGCCGGCCGCGAGCAGCAGGACGGCGCGGGCGGGTGGGGCGAGGGGCACGGGAACCAGTCCTCAGTCGTCGAGGGCCCGATCGCGGAGCCCGGTCGTACGGTGCTCCCCCGCCGCGTACCGGCCGCGGGGGCCGCCAGCAGGTCTTCGGACTCGGGTTCACCCGGAACGGAGCGCCTTCCCGGACGTCCGTGCCGGAGTCCAGTGGCCGAGGCCCCGCCCGTCCCCCTCACCGCTGCGCGTCAGTTCCGGATTCCCACCGGATTCCCTGACCCACGTACATGGGTTCGACTGGCCTCGGCAAGCTATCACGGCGGCTCCCCGGGAATCACCGCGCGTCCCGCGCCGTTGCCGGGACAGCACTTCGACCACGACGTCCCGAGGAGGCCGCCGGTGTACGGCGACGAGGCAACGGTCCGCAGGATCCTCAGCGAGCTAGGCGACACCTGGGCCGTGGTGGGCCTGTCGTCGAACCGGCAGCGCGCGGCGTACGGCGTCGCCGCGGTGCTGCAGCGCTTCGGCAAGCGCGTGGTGCCGGTGCACCCGAAGGCGGAGACGGTGCACGGCGAGCAGGGGTACGCGAGCCTGGCGGACATCCCCTTCGACGTGGACGTCGTCGACGTCTTCGTCAACAGCGAGCTCGCCGGGGCCGTCGCGGACGAGGCGGTGGCGAAGGGCGCCAAGGGCGTCTGGTTCCAGCTGGGCGTCGTCGACGAGGCGGCGTACGCGCGGACCCGCGCGGCGGGCCTGGAGATGGTGATGGACCGCTGCCCGGCGATCGAGATCCCGCGGCTCGGGCGGTGACCGCCACGGCGCCCCGCCGCGGGGCGCGGAAACGGTGCGCCCGTCCGGCCGCCGTGCGGGTGCCCGTGCGCCGGCACCGCCTCCATAATGAGCGGCATGACCCGTCTCCCGCCGCCCGCGAACTCCGGTGCCCCGCAACGCTTCCCGGTCGTCGTCGTGGGCGCCGGCCCCGCCGGTCTGACCGTCGGCAACATCCTGCGGGCCGCCTCGGTGGACTGCCTGGTGCTGGAGACCGAGACCCGGGAGTTCATCGAACGGCGGCCGCGGGCGGGCGTCATCGAGGAGTGGGCCGTACGCGGCCTGGAGAAGCGCGGCCTCGCCCGTAACCTGCTGGACCGGGCGGAGCTGCACAGCGCGTGCGAGTTCCGCTTCGGCGGGGAGCGCTACCGGTTCTCCTACGGCGAGCTGACGGGCAGCCACCACTTCGTCTACCCGCAGCCGCTGCTGGTGACGGACCTGGTCCGCGAGTACGCCGACGTGCGCGGCGGGCGGATCCGCTTCGGCGTCCGGGACGTGCGGCTCCACGACCTCGGCTCCGACCGGCCCTCGGTGTCGTACGTCTGTCCCGAGACGGGCGAACGGCAGGTCGTGGAGACCGGGTTCGTCGCCGGGTGTGACGGCGCGCGCGGGGTGTCCCGGGCGTCGCTGCCGCCGGAGCGGGTGCGGATCGCCCGGCACGACTACGGCATCGGCTGGCTGGCGCTGCTCGCCGAGGCTCCGCCGTCCGCGGACTGCGTGCTGTTCGGCTGTCACGCCCGCGGGTTCGCCGGGCAGATGCCGCGCAGCCCGGAGGTGACCCGCTACTACCTGCAGTGCCCGCCGGGCGACGACCCGGAGAACTGGCCGCACGAGCGCGTCTGGGCGGAGCTCCGGGAGCGGCTCGGGGCGTACGGTGCGGCGCCGCTGACCGAAGGGCGGCTGATCGAGAAGCGCGTGCTGGACATGCACGACTACGTGACCGAGCCCATGGCGCACGGCCGTCTCTTCCTCGCCGGCGACGCGGCCCACCTGGTCGCCCCCATCGCGGCCAAGGGCATGAACCTGGCCCTGCACGACGCCTTCCTGCTGGGTGACGCCCTGGTGGACCACCTGACCCGGGGTGAGGACAGGGGTCTGGCCGGCTATGCCGAGGCGTGTCTGCGGCGCGTGTGGGACTACCAGGAGTTCTCGCAGTGGCTGTCCGAGGTGTACCACGGCACGGCGGCGGGCGATCCGTTCCGCGCGGGCACCACGCTGGCCCGGCTGCGCCGGCTGTTCACCTCGCCCGCCGCGGCGGCCGCCTTCGCCGAGCAGTACCTGGGGACGGCCGCGCGGTACTGACTCAGTCGTGCGGCGGCTGATCGCCGATCCGGTGGTCGGTCACGCTCAGTGCCTCGTCCACGAGCCGGCGCAGATGGCCGTCGCGGAGTGAGTAGACGACCCGGCGGCCTTCCTTCCGGGTGTTCACCAGGCCCGCGAGCCGCAGGCGCGCCAGGTGCTGGCTGACGGCCGGCCGGGCCGCCCCGCACGCCTCGGTGAGGGTCGTGACGTCGGCCTCTCCCCCGGTCAGCGCGTGCAGCAGGGCGAGCCGGGTGCGGTCCCCGAGCAGCGCGAGGAGTTCGGCGGCGAGGGCGAACTGCTCCTCGCCGGGGCTGCGCGGATGCGCATGGTGCGCAGGTGACAGGTGCATGCGTGCGCTCATACGCACATAATGGCGCCGTGGGCGCGCGCGCGTCCACCCGCCCGCACCGGAAGGGAACCCCCGTGAGCGACCGGCACGAGCACTCCCACCCCCACGGCCGCGACGACGGCCCGCGCCACGACCGCGAGCACGGCCACGGCCGGCCGCACGACCGCGAGCACGGCCACGGCCGGCCGCACGGCCCGCGCCGCCGCTTGGGGCACCTCCTCACGCCGCACTCCCACGCGGCGGCCGACAAGGTGGACTCGGCCCTGGAGTCCTCGGCACGCGGGATGCGGGCCCTGTGGGTCTCGCTCGCGGTGCTCGGCGCGACGGCGCTGACGCAGGCGTGCGTGGTGGCCGCCTCCGGTTCGGTGGCCCTGCTCGGGGACACGGTGCACAACACCGCCGACGCGCTGACCGCCGTGCCGCTCGGCATCGCCTTCGTGCTGGGGCGGCGGGCGGCCACCCGCCGCTTCACCTACGGCTACGGCCGGGCCGAGGACCTGGCGGGCCTGGTGATCGTGCTGACGATCGCCGCGTCGGCGGTCTTCGCGGGCTGGACGGCCGTCGGCCGCCTGCTCGAACCGCGTCCCGTGGAGCACGTCCCGGCGGTCGCCGTGGCCGCGCTGGTGGGGTTCGCGGGCAATGAGTGGGTGGCCCGCTACCGCATCCGCGTGGGCCGCGCGATCGGTTCCGCCGCGCTGGTCGCCGACGGACTGCACGCCCGCACGGACGGTTTCACCTCCCTGGCCGTACTGCTGGGGGCCGGCGGCTCGGCCCTGGGCCTGCACCTGGCGGACCCGGTCGTCGGCCTGGCGATCACGGCGGCCATCGCGCTGGTCCTGCGGGACGCGGCACGGGAGGTGTTCCGGCGGGTGCTGGACGCCGTCGACCCGGCCCTGGTCGACCGGGCCGAGCGGGCGCTGGCCCAGGTCCCCGGCGTGCGCGGGGTGGGCGAGCTGCGGCTGCGCTGGATCGGCCACCGGCTGCGCGCCGAGGTGGCGGTGGTGGTCGACGGCGGCGTGACGGTGCGCGAGGCCCACCGGATCGCCGTCGACGCCGAGCACGCGCTGCTGCACGCGGTGCCCCGTCTCACCGCGGCCCTGGTGCACGCGGACCCGGAACCGGCCCCCGGCGAGACGGACCCCCATCTGCCGCTGGCGCACCACACGGCGGCGTAGGTCAGGACACCCCGAGCCCTTCGAGGACCACCGCGCCCGGCAGTTCCGCGAACGCCTTGCCCGGCACCAGGAGCTTGCCGCGCCGCCGGCCGCTGCCGACGAGCACGTACGGCAGGTCGACGACGGCGGCGTCCACCAGCACGGGCCAGCCCTCCGGCAGGCCGAGCGGGGTGATGCCGCCGTACTCCATGCCGGTCTCGCCGGTCGCCGTGTCCATCGGGGCGAACGAGGCCTTGCGCGCGCCGAGTCGGCGGCGCACGGCGTTGTTCACGTCGACGCGGGTGGTGGACGGCACGACGCAGGCGGCGAGAGTCGTCTCACCACCGCGCCTGCCGGTCACCACCACACAGTTCGCGGACTGCTCCAGCAGCTCCCGGCCGTAGTGCTCCACGAAGGTGGCCGTGTCGGCCCACTCCGGCTCGGTGTCCACGTAGAGGATCCGCTCTGCCGGGACGGCGCCGCGCCAGTGGCGTACGGCGTCGGCGACCGGGCCGGTCAGTTCGTCGAGGCAGTCGGGGGCCGGGCGGGCGTCGTCGAAGTGTCCGAGGGGTGCGCGCATGGCCGCACGCTAACAACTCCCGGCCGCCCTCGGGGCGGGCGTCTCAGGGCACGGGCGGCACGGAGACGGCCATGACCATCTCCATCGGCACGTCCCCGGTGTTGCCGTACGTGTGCGGGACGTTGGCCTCGAAGTGGACCGTCGCGCCCGCGGGGACGCGGTGCTCGACGCCGTCGACCGTGAGCGTCAGTTCGCCGGCCGTGACGTGGAGCAGTTCGGTCGTGCCGGCGGGGTGAGGGTCCGAGGGGCTGCTCTCGCCGGGCATGAGCCGCCAGTCCCACAGCTCCAGCGGTCCGGGCGCCTCGGTGCCCGCGAGCAGCCGGTTGTAGCTGCCCGCGTCGGTGTGCCACAGCCGTACGGCCTGCTCGGCGGGGACGATGCGGACGTTCGGCCCCTGCTCGTGTTCCAGCAGGGTGGTGATGCTGACGCCGAGCGCGTCACCGATCTTGACGACGGTGCCGAGGCTGGGGTTGGTGCGGGCCTGCTCGATCTGGATGAGCATGCCGCGGCTGACGCCCGCGCGGGCGGCGAGCACGTCCAGGGTGAAGCCGCGCACCGCGCGCCAGTGCTTGACGCTGCGCGCCAGGGACTGGGTCAGCAGGTCGAGGTCCGACACGTTCCGTCCAATATTTTGTATGACACAGCGCAATGCAGTGCACTATGGTCTGGTTGACCTGATCGTTCACTGAACTGTACTGCGAGGTCCGAGCCCCATGACAGCGCTCTTCGCCCTGGCCACCAGCGTGCTGTGGGGTCTGGCCGACTTCGGCGGCGGGCTGCTGACCCGGCGCACCCCCGCGCTCACCGTGGTCGTCGTCTCGCAGTCGATCGCGGTGGCCGTGCTGGGCGCGATCGTCGCGGCGACCGGCGGCTGGAGCGAGGCGGGCCCGCAGTTGTGGTTCGCCGTGGCGGCCGGTCTCGTCGGGCCGGTGGCGATGCTGGCCTTCTACAAGGCGCTCGCGCTGGGTCCCATGGGCGTGGTCTCACCGCTCGGCTCGATCGGCGTGGCCGTGCCGGTCGGGGTGGGTCTGGTGCTGGGCGAACGCCCAGGCCTGCTGCAGTTCGTCGGCATCCTGGTCGCCGTCGCCGGGATCTGCCTCGCGGGCGGCCCCCAGTTCCGGGGCGCTCCGGTGCAGCGCCAGGCCATCGCGCTGACCCTGCTCGCGGCGTTCGGCTTCGGGGCGGTGATGGCCCTGATCGCCGAGGCGTCGACGACACTGACGGGGCTGTTCCTCGCCCTGTTCGTCCAGCGGGTGACCAACGTCGCCGCCGGCGGGCTGGCGCTGTACGTCTCGGTACGGCGGGGCGCGCCCGCGCTCCCGGCGGACGGCTTCCCGTGGCGCACCCTGCCCGCCCTGGCCTTCGTCGGCCTCGCGGACGTCGCCGCCAACGGCACCTACTCGATCGCGGCGCAGCAGGGCCCGGTCACCGTGGCGGCCGTCCTCGCCTCGCTCTACCCGGTGGTGACGGCGGTGGCCGCGCGCGGGTTCCTCCGCGAACGGCTGCGCGCGATCCAGGCCGCGGGCGCGGGACTGGCACTGGTCGGCACGGTCCTGCTCGCGTCGGGCTGAGCCCGGCCCCACGGAGCGGGCTCCGCCCCCCGCCCGCCTCGGCGGCCCGGCTCCAGCCGCACCAGACCGATGGTTTCCCGGACGGAGCTCCAACGGCACCACCCCGGTGCTTCCGGAACCGGGCCGCACTCCACCGGACCCGCGGTTCCGACCCGGTCACCACTCCGCCGCACCGGCGGCCCAGGCACCGGACTCACCCTGCCGCACCGGACCGGCCGTCAGGCACCGCACTCACGCTGCCGCACCGGACCGGCCGTCAGGAGCCGGGCTCCAGCTCGGCCAGACCGGCCGCCGCCTCCTCGTCCAGCTCGGCCAGACGGGCCGCCGTCTCCTCGTCGAGTGCCGACAGCGCCCGCAGTTGCTCGGGGGTGACACCCTCCGGTATCGGCACCGGCGCCGGGGTGCGCAGCGGCGGCTGCCAGCCGTCGGCGGGGGTCCAGCGCCGTACGACGCGGGCCGGCGCGCCCGCGACCACCGCGTGGTCCGGGACCGTGCCCCGCACCACCGCGCCCGCGGCCACCACCACGTTCCGCCCGATCCGGGCCCCGGGCAGGATCACCGCCCCGGTGCCGATCCAGCAGCCGGTGCCGATCTCGACCGGCTCCATCCGCGGCCACTGCTTGCCGATCGGCTGGTGCGGGTCGTCGTAGGAGTGGTTCGTGGACGTGACGTACACGTACGGGCCGAAGTAGCAGTCGCGGCCGATCGTGACCGTGGTGTCCGCGATGACATGGCTGCCGCGGCCCAGGACGACCCCGTCGCCGACGCGCAGGATGGGGTCCGGGCCGAGGTCGAGGTCGGGCATCAGACCGGCCGTGAGCGTGACCTGCTCGCCGATGATGCAGTGGGAGCCGAGGTGGATCCAGGGCTCGCCGAAGACCGTGCCGAGCGGGAAGGCGAGCCTGGTACCTGTTCCCATCGCGCCGAAGCGGTAGCGCCCCGGGTGCTCGGCGGTCACGGAGGCCGTGCGCTGCAGCCAGGCCCAGCCCGCGTGGACGGCGCGCTGCGTCAGGCCCCGCCGCCAGGATGAGAACGTGTTCTTGCGCTTCGGCACGAGCTCACCGTACTCAGCGGAGCGCGCACGCGAAGGGCCGAGGGCCTGTGATCTTCGCCCTACCCGGTGGCGTACGGTGCGGGTGTCCACGACATCTCCGGGAGGCGGGCATGGCACAGCAGGCGATGATCACTGGGATCGGCGGCAGGGAGCCGGAGATCGACGGGTCGGCGTTCGTGGCGCCGACGGCATCGGTGATCGGGGGCGTGACGCTCGGCGCCGGCGCGAGCGTCTGGTACGGGGCCGTGCTGCGCGGGGACGTCGAGTCGATCTCCGTCGGGGCGAGCAGCAACGTGCAGGACAACTGCACGCTCCACGCCGACCCGGGTTTCCCCGTGCGCGTCGGTGAGCGGGTGTCCATCGGGCACAACGCGGTGGTGCACGGGGCGACGGTCGAGGACGACTGCCTCATCGGCATGGGGGCGACCGTGCTGAACGGGGCCGTGATCGGCGCCGGGTCCCTGGTCGCCGCGCAGGCGCTGGTGCCGCAGGGGATGGTGGTGCCGCCCGGGTCGCTGGTCGCCGGGGTGCCCGCGAAGGTGCGGCGGGAGCTGTCCGAGGAGGAGCGGCAGGGCGTCACCCTCAACGGCACGATGTACGCCGAGTTGGCCAAGGCGCACCGGGAGGTGCACGCCTAGCGGGTGCGGCGGGCGGCGCCTCGGGGCTGCACGCTCCGCGTCCCGCCGCCGTCAGCCGGCTCGCGCCCCGGTCGCTTCCAGGGTCCGGCCCGCCTTCTTCGCCTTGCGCTTGATCACCAGCATGGACGTGAGGCCGACCAGGACCGCCGCCACCAGGCCCAGCCAGGAGAAGCGCTTGAGCCAGGACTCCGCGACGACACCGACGTAGTAGATGACCGCCGTCGTGCCGCCGGCCCAGAGGATGCCGCCGAGGACGTTGGCGAGGGCGAACTTCCAGTACGGCATGCGCAGCACACCCGCGAGGGGGCCCGCGAAGATGCGCAGCAGGGCGACGAAGCGGCCGAAGAAGACGGCCCACATGCCCCACTTCTCGAAGGAGCGCTCGGCGGTGGCGACGTGCCCCTCGCTGAAGTGCCGGGGGAACTTCCGGCCCAGCCAGGCCAGCAGGGGCCGCCCGCCCTTGCGGCCGATGGCGTAGCCGATCGAGTCGCCGATGATCGCTCCCGCCGTGGCGCTGGCGCCGAGGACGACGGGGTCGATGTCGCCGTGCTGGGAGGCGAGCAGCGCGGACGAGACCAGGATGATCTCGCCCGGCAGCGGGATGCCCAGGCTCTCCAGACCGATGACCACGCCCACCAGTGCGTAGACGGCGACCGCGGGTACCGTTTCGAGCCACTCCTGGACGTGCAACGCCGGTTCCTTTCCCTGTGCTTCCCTGCGGGCCCCGGGAAGCCTACCGGCTCATAGGACGTCCCTCGTGACTCAGGCGTTCCAGCTCCACTCGGCGACCTCGGGCAGGTCGGTGCCGTGCTCGCGGATCCAGGCGTGGTGGCGGGTGCGGGCGTCGGCTATCCGCTGGCGCACGGCCGTGGCGCGCACCGCGAGGCCGGGGACGCGGTCGATGACGTCCATGACCAGGCGGTAGCGGTCGAGGTCGTTGCGCACCACCATGTCGAACGGGGTCGTCGTGGTGCCGGCCTCCTTGTAACCGCGCACGTGCAGGTTCCTGTGCCCGGTACGGCGGTAGGCCAGGCGGTGGATCAGCCAGGGGTAGCCGTGGTAGGCGAAGATCACCGGCTTGTCCGTGGTGAACAGGCCGTCGTACTCGAAGTCGCTCATCCCGTGCGGGTGCTCCTCCTGGGGCAGCAGCCGGGCCAGGTCGACGACGTTCACCACGCGGACGGACAGTTCGGGCAGGTACCGGCGCAACAGGTGCGCGGCGGCGAGGGTCTCCTGGGTGGGGACGTCCCCGGCGCAGGCCAGGACGGCGTCGGGCTCGCCGCCGTCCTCGGTGCCGGCCCATTCCCAGGTGCCGGCGCCGCGGGCGCAGTGGACCTTGGCCTCGTCCATGGAGAGCCAGTCGAAGCAGGGCTGCTTGCCGGCCACGATCACGTTGACGTAGTCGCGGCTGCGCAGGGCGTGGTCGGCCACCGACAGCAGCGTGTTGGCGTCCGGCGGCAGGTAGACCCGCACCACCTCGGGGCTCTTGTTGAGGACGTGGTCGACGAAGCCGGGGTCCTGGTGGGAGAAGCCGTTGTGGTCCTGGCGCCACACGTGCGAGGTCAGCAGGTAGTTGAGGGAGGCGACGGGGGCGCGCCAGGGCAGGCGCCGGGAGGTGCGCAGCCACTTGATGTGCTGGTTGACCATGGAGTCGACGATGTGCACGAACGCCTCGTAGCAGGAGAACAGTCCGTGCCGGCCGGTGAGGAGGTAGCCCTCCAGCCAGCCCTGGCAGAGGTGTTCGGAGAGGATCTCCATGACGCGGCCGTGCGGGTCGAGGTGCTCGTCGACGTCGAGCGTCCCGGCCTGCCAGGCCTTGCCGCTGGCATCGAACACGGCCTGGAGCCGGTTGGAGGCGGTCTCGTCCGGGCCGACCAGGCGGAAGTTCCGGCGGTCGGCGGTGTCCCGCATGACCTGGGCCAGGAGGTCGCCGAGGACCCGGGTGGGCTCGTGCAGCGTCGTGCCCGGCTTGTCCACGGGGACGGCGAAGTCGTCCAGGGACGGGATCGGCAGGTCACGGACGAGCAGTCCGCCGTTGGCGTGCGGCGTGGCGCCGAGCCTGCGTTCGCCCTCGGGGATCGGCGCCAGGACGTCCGCGACGGGACGGCCCTCGGCGTCGAACAGTTCCTCGGGGCGGTAGGAGCGCAGCCACGCCTCCAGCTGCCGCAGGTGCTCCGGGTTGTCCCGGACCCCGGACAGCGGCACCTGGTGGGCGCGCCAGGTGTTCTCGACCGGTTGGCCGTCGACCTCGGCCGGGCCCGTCCAGCCCTTCGGGGTGCGCAGCACGATGACGGGCCAGCGCGGGCGCTCGGTCACCCCCCGCTCGCGGGCGGCGTGCTGGGCCTCGGCGATACGGTCCAGCGCGGTGTCCATCGCCCGGGCCATCTGCCGGTGCACCCGCGCGGGGTCGTCGCCGGAGACGTGGACCGGCTCGTGGCCGTAGCCGCGCAGGAGCGCGTCGAGTTCGTCCTCGGACAGCCGGGACAGCACCGTCGGGTTGGCGATCTTGTACCCGTTCAGGTGCAGGATGGGCAGCACGGCCCCGTCGTGCACCGGGTCGAGGAACTTGTTGGAGTGCCAGGACGCCGCCAGCGGACCGGTCTCCGCCTCGCCGTCGCCGATCACGCAGGCGACCAGCAGGTCCGGGTTGTCCAGGGCGGCACCGTAGGCGTGCGCGAGGGAGTAGCCGAGTTCGCCGCCCTCGTGGAGGGAGCCGGGTACCTCGGGAGCGACGTGGCTGGGCACACCGCCGGGGAACGAGAACTGCCGCATCAGCCGCTCCATGCCCCGGGCGTCCCGCGACACGTCCGGGTACTTCTCGCCGTAGCTGCCCTCCAGCCAGGAGTTGGCCAGGACCGAGGGCCCGCCGTGCCCGGGGCCCCAGATGCACAGGGCGTCCAGACCGCGCTGCGCGATGACCCGGTTGAGGTGGGTGTAGACGAGGTTCAGGCCGGGCGAGGTGCCCCAGTGCCCCAGCAGCCGGGGCTTGATGTGCTCAGGGCGCAGCGGCTCGGTGAGCAGCGGGTTGGTGAGCAGGTAGATCTGACCGGCCGCCAGGTAGTTGGCGGCCCGCCAGTGGGCGTCCAGGGTGCGCAGTTCGTCGTCGGTCGGTGCGGTCGTGGTCTCCGGGCGCGGTGCCTCGGGCATGGGTGACTCCCTGGGTTCTGCGACGGCTCCAGGAGGAGTACCAGTGTGGTCCGGATCGATGCCGGTCGCCTCTCGGCCGTGCGCCCGCCGGGGGCGGTTCCGGTCGGTCTCAGCCACCCACGCGTACGCGCGTGCGCAGCCGCAGGTCCCGGGACGACGCCCCGATCCACAGGGTGCGCGGGCCGGTGCCGAGCACCCAGTCGTGGAGCGCGGGGTCCCAGCAGGACAGGCTCCGCCGCTCGACCCGTACGGTGACGCACCGCTCCTGCCCGGCCCGCAGCGCGAGCCGCCGGTACCCGGCCAGCACGCGCACCGGCTGGTCGAGCGGGAGGTCCGGGGACGGGCCGGCGTAGACCTGCGGTACGTCCACGCCCTCGCGCGGGCCGGTGTTGCGGACGGTGAAGGCCACGTCGAGCCCGTCGCCCGTCCAGCGCGCGTCCGGGTCCCGGTAGGCGAAGGAGGTGTACGACAGACCGTGCCCGAAGGGGAACAGCGGCCGCACGTCCTCGGCGTCGTACCAGCGGTGGCCGACGTGCACGCCCTCGGTGTAGTGCTCGGTGCCGTCCACGCCGGGGTAGCGGCGCGGGTCCCCGGCGACGGGGTGGTGGTCGTCGTCGGCCGGGAAGGTCTGGGTGAGGCGTCCGCCGGGGTCGCGCTCGCCGAACAGGACGGCGGCGGTGGCGGCGGCTCCTTCCTGGCCGGGGTAGTACATCTGGAGCACGGCGCCGGTGCGCTCCAGCCACGGCATGGACGTCGCGGACGAGGTGTTGAGGACGACGGTGGTGCGCGGGTTGGCCGCGGTGACGGCCTCGATCAGCCGCTCCTGGTTGCCGGGGAGGGCGACGGTCGTGCGGTCCCGGCCCTCGATGGCGTCCTCGTAGGCGAAGAGGACGACGTCCCGGGCGGCGCGGGCGATCCGTACGGCTTCCGCCACGTCTTCGGCGCGGGTCGCCTCGGTGATGTGCCGCAGCCGGAACAGCAGGCCGGCGTCTCCGCCCCGCGCCGTGACGGACAGCCGGTGACCGCCCCGGGTGAGCGTCACGGTCGCGCGGCGTACGGACAGCCCGTCGTCCGCGTGCGTGAGCAGGCCGCCGGTGAAGTACTCGTCCCAGCCGGGCGTCAGCGGGAAGAGCTCCTCGCCGTCGAGGAGGACCCGCGGGCGGAGCGGGGGCGTGCCGGAGTAGTGGAGCACGAGGGTCCAGGTCTGCGTCGCGTCGACGGTGAGCGTGCCGTCGTAGTGCCACGTCCGGCCGGGCTCGACGTGCCGCGCCTCGGTGTCGAGGGCGGGATCGAGCGCGCTCGCCGGTACGGGCTTGCCGAAGACGTCCTCGCCCAGCGCGTGGGTCACCCGGGCGGCGCGCGACCGGATGGCGTCCAGGGGGCTGTCGGCGTGCTCGGGCACGACGTGGGCGCTGCCGCCGCCGCTGACCAGGGGGCGGGCGCCGGTCGGCCCGATCACGGCGACGCTGCCGCCGCCGGTCAGGGGCAGGGTGCCGTCCGTGTTGCGCAGCAGGGTGGCGCCCGCCTCGGCGACCTCACGGGCGACGGCCGCACCGGCCGCGGCGTCCCGGTCCGGGCGGGGTGGGGCGGTGCCGTCGAGCAGCCCGAAGCGGTCCATGACGGTCAGGACGCGGCGGACGGCCCGGTCGACGTCGGTCTCGGACACACCACCGTCCCGCACGGCCGAGGTGAGGGGCGCGCCGAAGTGGGTGCCGTCGGGCATCTCCATGTCGAGGCCCGCCAGGAGGGCCGCGCGGGTGCTGTGCGCGGCGGACCAGTCCGTCATCACGAAGCCGGCGAAGCCCCAGCGTTCGCGCAGGACGCCGGTGAGCAGGGCCTCGTTCTCGCAGGCGAAGGTGCCGTTGACCTTGTTGTAGGCGCCCATCACCGCCCCGGCCCCGGCGGCGACGGCCGCTTCGAAGCCGCGCAGTTCGGTCTCGTTGAGCGTTTGCTCGTCCACGCGCACGTCGACCGTCATGCGGTCGCGTTCCTGGTTGTTCAGCGCGAAGTGCTTGACCGTCGCGATGAGCCCCTCGCCCTGGATGCCCTCGATCTCGGCGGCGACCAGGTGGGCGGTGAGCAGCGGATCCTCGCTGAAGGTCTCGAAGTTGCGGCCGGCGTACGGGGTGCGGATGAGGTTGACCATCGGGGAGAGCAGCACGTCCTGGCCGAGGGCGCGGCCCTCCCGCCCGATGACCCGGCCGTAGCGCCGGGCCAGGTCCGGGTCGAAGGCGGAGGCCAGCATCACGGGGGCGGGCAGGGCCGTGGCGTGCCGGGTGACCCGGACCCCGGCCGGGCCGTCGGCGAGCCGCAGGGCCGGGATGCCGAGCCGCTCGACGCCGGGCACGTAACCCGCCTGCCCGAGCGGCCGCGGGTCGGTGGCGCCGTGCAGCAGGGAGATCTTCTCGTCCAGGGTGAGGCGGGCGAGCAGCCCTTCGACGCGGGCGTCACCGTCCGGGCCGTGTTCGTCCCGCGCCGGGGTGGCGTGTCCTTGCCGCGTCCCAGCCTCGTGCTCCTCCCGCGCGCGGGAGGCACGGGAGGGTGCCGCGGCGACGGCGGTGATCGCACCGCCGAGCAGACACAGGGCGGTGCGCCGGGGGTGACGGGGGGCGGTGTCGTTCATGCACCGCACTATGGGCCAGGCGGAGGGCGGCGCCCCGCCGGACACCACGGGCGGGACGGGTGAACCGGGGCTGCCCGGGTGGGCGGCCCCGGCTTTTGTCGTTTCTCCCCCGGCCCCGCTACGGCAGGGCGGGGCCCACCTGGCCGAGTGACGTGACGGCGTCGGTCACCGTGGCGGTCACGGGGCCGAGGACGTCCGCGCCGGGCGGCGGCCCGGAGGTGCCGACGGGCGCCCCGGGCGCTTCGGCAGGTGCCCCGGGCCCCTGGGCGGGCGCCCCGGGACCGGCCCCGTCACAGCAGTCCACCTGGGCGAACCGCGGCGCGTACCGCTCCCGCGGAACCTCCGGGGAGCCGGGACTGGCTGACTCGGACCGGTGCCGGGGCGGGGCGCCGTCGTACGGCTGCCGGTCCCGCTGCCGGGGGCTCTGCGGGGTGTCCCCGGCCCGCGGATCCGCGGGCGGCCCGGGGGTGAGGGCGCGTTCCAGCGTCCAGCGCTGCGCCCCGGACCCGTCGCGGCCGGTGACGATCACGTTCCGGCCCTTCCCGGGCGCGACGGCCCGCCCCGCGCCGCCCCGGGGCAGGAGTTCACCGCGCACGGTCAGGTCGTAGCGCACGCCCCCGGCGTGCACGAGGCACCCGGACACGACGACCGGCCCGGCGCCGGTGTCCGCGCCGAGGCAGAGCGTGGGGTCCGCGGCGCTGCGCAGCAGGCCGTCGTCCTGGTAGGACCACTGCGGGGACCCGGCGGAGCAGGCGGCCAGGACGATCCGGGCGCCGGCGCGGATCCGGCCGCCCCGGACGTCCAGGCACAGCTCGCTGTCCACGTTGCGCAGCCTGCCCCGGGCGACTTCGGCGACGTGGCCCGTGGAGACGGCCGACGGGGTCCCGGCCGGCGACGGGTCCCGGGCGCCCGGGCCGGATCCGGCCCGGTCCGGTCCCGCGGGCGCGGACCCCGCCCCGTCCGGGTCGACCGAGTGGCCGCTCACCGCGCCCCAGGTGGCCTGCGGGTCGGCCGTTCCCCCCTCCTCCGTCCAGCCACGCGCGGCCAGCAGGGTCGCGAGCAGCACGAGAGCGGTCACCCCCACCGCGGTGGCCAGCGCCTTCGTATGCCGCCTCGGCGGAGCGGAGGAGCCGGCCGGCTTCGGCGCCCCGGGACGCAGCCGGTGGCGTCCGCCGGCCCGCGGACCGCTCCGCCCCGGGTCGCGGCCGGGCCGGGAGTCGAGGTAGCGGCGCGCGCCCCAGCCGAGCACCGTTCCGGCGAGCAGTTCGCCCAGCCCGTCGTCGAAGTGGCTGAGTTGCTCGGCGGCGTGGCGGCAGTAGCGGCACGCCGCCAGATGGCGTCGCAGATCCGGCAGCAGGCCCGTGCCCCGGCGCATCGGAACGTCCAGCAGGCGGTTGTAGTGGCGGCATTCCGGCGTCGGTGCGAGTTCCCGGTGGGCCCGTACGCAGCCGGTCCGGAATTGTTCGCGCGCCTGCTCCAGGGCGGCCGACGCCGTTGCCGGATCCACCCCCACCAGACCGGCCGGTACGGATAGGGGTTCAGCCTCGACTTCCGTGTGCCACAGGAGGCATTGGGAGGCCGCCGGAAGGGCGCGGAATGCGCGCTCGGCGAGACGCCGCCTTTCCGGTGTCGCGGAACGTGCGGCGCGCAGACCGCGGGCACCGACGGTTTTGCGGAGTTCCGGCAGAATTCCGGAAATCCCGTCGTCGGCGGCCCACTCGCCGACCGTGTCCCGCACGGCCGCGAGCAGGCGCGGGCGCAGGGCTCCGCCGCCGGGCGCGGCGAGTTCGCGGCGGAACGCGGCGGCCGCCGCCATGGACGCCGAATCCTCCGCGGAGGCGAGGCAGATCACCGCGTACGCGTGGACGGGCCGCCAGTGCCGGGCGAGCAACAGCGCGACGGCGCGGGGGCCTTCGCGGGCGTCACCGACCTGCGCGAGGAGATTGCGGTCGGACTCCGCGGGCCGCGCTCCGGGGCGCGGCGGGTACGGCGGTCGTGGGGGGTGCGGGGAGTGCACGGAACCATTTCCTTCCAGCCGCAGGACGGCAGACCGATGGCGCGTCCGTCGGAAAGCAGGGGGTGATTGGTGCATACCGGGCCGGGTCGGCTGCGGACCCGGTGCGAGGCGGCTCACCTTCGCACATACGACTGACAGGTAACAAGGAGTTCGGATGACCTGCGTTCAAAACGCGGGAAATTCAGATAAGTTACCGACGGTATCCGTACCGGTTTTCGAAAACGTCGCGGTCGCGGGTTTCGAGTTGTGTGCGCGAAAAGGCGGCCGGTCCACGGAATCTCCCCCTCCGCAGCAGCCGCCCCGGCCGGCCGGCGACCGCCCCGCTCCGGGGCCGGAGTTCGCGGCCCGGCTCGGGGAGTTCCCCGCGGGCCTGGACGGCGCGGACGCCCCGCACGGGGACATCACCGCCCGGACACACCGGAGCCCCGAACACGCCGGAGCCCCGGCCGCGGCCGGGGCTCCGGTGTCCGGGACGGCCCGGTCAGCCGTTGGGGCGCAGGGTCCACACGACGGTCATCTCGCCGGTCACGGCGCCGTCGGCGCGCCGGATGGCGACGGCCACCGGGAACTCCGGCCGCCGGCCCGCGTCGAGTTCCGCGACGACCTCGGCGGCCGGGCGGCCCAGGGTGGCCGTGGCGGTGACGGCTCCCATCGCCAGCTTCCGGTAGGCGATCTCGGCGCTGACGGCGAGCGGTACGGCGCGCGAGAGCTGGTCCCCGAAGGCGGCCAGCACGATCGCGCCGCTCGCGGACTCGCCGAGCGTGAACATCGCACCGGCGTGCGGGCCGCCCACGTGGTTGTGGTACTCGCTCTGGTCCGGCAGGGACACCACCGCACGCTCCGGCGTGGTCTCCAGGAACTCGAGGTTCAGGGTCCGGGCCATGGGCACCGTGGCGGCGAGCATCTCGCCGATGGACATCTGGTCTGCGCTCATGACCGAATGTTACTCACGAGTAGACGCCGCTGACCAGGTCCGTGTGACCACCGCCGCACCGCGTGCCCCGCCTGGTTCCCCGCGGCCCCGCCCCCGGGTTGCTACGGCTCCGTCCACGGCCGGTGACCGAATCGTGTCCTGGGCGCGGCTAGGGTTGCTGCCCATGTGGCCAGGACAGCAGCCGCCCGGGGGCGAGCAGAACCCGCAGACGAACAACCCCTACCAGCAGCCGGGGTACCAGCAGCCGAATCCGTACCAGCAGCCGGGCTTCCAGCAGCCCAACCCCTATGGGCAGCAGCCGCAGTGGGGCGCGCCCGCACCGGCCGGTGCGCCGCAGCCCCCGCAGGGCGGCGGGGGCGGCAACCGGACGAAACTGGTCGCCATCATCGCGGCCACGGCGGTGGTCGTGGCGGCCGGGGTCACCGGCTTCCTGGTGCTGGGCGGCGACTCGGACGACACGGCGGGCGGGAAGGACGGCGAGAAGCCGGCCCCGACCGCCACGAAGGAGTCCGGGGGCGGGCCGAGCGCCTCCGCCTCCGCCGACAACCCGCGCGGCGGCCCGGGTGAGAAGGCGACCGTCCCGGGCTGGAAGGTCGTCGTCAACACGCGCTTCGGCACCAAGTTCGACGTCCCGGCCGACTGGGAGATCGATTCCCAGGACACGAGCGTGGGCTTCGAGTGGGAGAAGAAGGACGGCGAGCTGGACCGCACCACCGTCACGGCCCCGGCCTACCTGAAGTCCAAGTGGTGCACGAGCGACGACAACAAGGACGGCCGCGAGGAGGACACCGCCCTCGCCACCGCCGGCACCCGCGGCGAGAACGGCGCGAAGAACGCGGACATGGCGGCCGAGACGCGCGTGCCGTGGTGGATCTTCGGCGGTTACACCCAGCCGGACAAGAAGAGCGTCAAGTTCACCAAGCCCAAGCCGTACACCAGCAAGTCGGGCCTCAAGGGCAGCGTCGCCACGGCGCACTCGGAGAACACGCCCCAGAACGGCAAGTGCGACAGCGAGGGCAAGGCGATCACCTTCGCGTTCAAGAACGGCGCGGGCGACTTCGTCACCTGGAACCTGTACGGCGCCAAGGGCGTCAAGGACGAGCTGCCCGAGGCGACCGTCCAGAAGATCCTGAGCACGGTGCGCCTCACCGAGGAGCCGCCCACCGACTCGTGACCGGCGCGGACCGCCCACGCGGCGTTTGGCAAGTCGGCCCCGGCCCGGCGATAGTCACCGGGTGCCGATACCGACCTCCCGCAGACCCGCCTGGGCGGGCCGCAACTACTCCCTGCTGACCGCCGCCGCCGTCGTCACCAGCCTGGGCAGCAACGGCGCGCTCGTCGCCGCGGCCTTCGCCGTGCTGGAGGCGGGCGGGGACGGCGGCGACGTCGGCCTGGTGGCGGCCGCGCGGACGCTGCCGCTGGTGCTGTTCCTGCTGATCGGCGGCGCCGTCGCCGACCGGCTGCCCCGGCACCACGTGATGGTCGCCGCCAACGCCCTGAACTGCCTCTCCCAGGCCCTCTTCGCCGCTCTCGTGCTGACCGGCGACCCCCTGCTGTGGCAGATGATGCTGCTGGCCGCCCTCGGCGGCACCGGCCAGGCCTTCTTCGGCCCGGCCGCCGAGGGGATGCTGATGTCCTCGGTCCAGGGCGAGCAGGCGGGCCGCGCGTTCGCGGTGTTCCGGATGGCGATGCAGGGCGCGGGTCTGGGCGGTGCCGCGCTGGGCGGTGCCATGGTCGCCGCGATGGGCCCCGGCTGGGTGCTGGCGGCGGACGCGGCGGCCTTCGCCGTCGCGGGGGCGCTGCGCGCCTTCCTCGACGTCGGCCACATACCGCCCCGGGCACCGGGCGGCGGTCTGCTCGCCGATCTGCGGGAGGGCTGGCGGGAGTTCGCCGGCCGCCCATGGCTGTGGGGCATCGTCGTGCAGTTCTCCATCGCCAACGCGGTCGTCGCCGCCGCCGACGCCGTCTACGGCCCGCTCGTCGCCCGCGACCACCTCGGCGGCGCGGGTCCCTGGGGCCTCGCCCTGGGCGCGTTCGGCGCGGGCACCGTCGCGGGCGCTCTGCTGATGACCCGCTGGAAGCCCCGGCGGCTGCTGCTCGCCGGCACCCTGTGCGTCTTTCCACTGGCCCTCCCCTCGGCCGCCCTCGCCGTCCCGGTGCCCGTCGGCGTCCTGTTCGCGGTGATGTTCGTCGCCGGGGCGACGGTCGAGGTGTTCGGCGTCTCCTGGATGACCGCCCTGCACCAGGAGATCCCGGAGGCCAAGCTCTCCCGCGTCTCGGCCTACGACTGGTTCGGTTCCGTGGCGTTCGTGCCGCTCGCCACGGCGGCGGCCGGACCGGCGGAGGACGCCTTCGGCCGTACGGCGGCCCTGTGGGGCTGTGCCGGACTGGTCGTGCTGGTCACCGCGGCCGTGCTGTGCGTCCCGGACGTGCGCAACCTGCGCCGCAGGACCACCCCGGTGGCCAAGGGCGTCGCCGAGCGCCCCTCAGCCGATGCCGAACGCCCCGTCGGGGGGCTCGGGTGACGGCACGGCGTCCTCGTCGCGCACCGCCCGCGCCCCGCCCGTGAACTCCCGCAGCCGGGCGCCGTGTTCCACCCGCGCGGGGAAGGCGTCGGCCGCCGTGAGCCGGGTCAGGGCGGCGACGTCGACCGCCCGATGCCCGGCCACGAGCACGGCGTTGCCGAACCGGCGCCCCCGCAGCACCCCCGGCTCGGCGATCAGCACGAGCTCCTCGAACACGGTTGCGAGGGTGGCGAGCTGGGACCGCAGGAAGCCGAACGGAGCCGCGTCCGGGAGGTTGGCCAGATAGACCCCGCCCTCCCGGAGCACCCGCGCGGCCTCCCGCACGTAGCTGACGGACGTCAGATGCGCCGGCACCCGCGAACCGCCGAACACGTCGGCCACGATCACGTCCGCCGAGTCGGCGCGGGCGTTCTCCACCCAGGCCCGCGCGTCCGCCGCGTGCAGCGCGACCCGGGCCCCCGCGGGCAGCGGCAGATGCCCGGTCACCAGCTCCAGCAGCCCCCGGTCGGCCTCGACGACGTCCTGAAGTGACCCCGGCCGCGTCACGGCCACGTACCGCGGCAGCGTGAGGGCCCCGCCGCCGAGATGCACCACGTCCAGGGCCCGGCCCGGCTCGGCCACGACGTCCAGCACGTGCCCGAGCCGCCGCGCGTACTCGAACTCCAGGTGCGTCGGGTCGTCCAGATCGACGTAGGACTGCGGTGCCCCGTCGACGGTCAGCAGCCAGGCCCGCTCCCGGTCGATGTCGGGCATGAGCTTGGCGAACCCGTGATCGACGGGCCGGGCGACGGGGAGGGCTTCCTTCACGCCTCCATTGTGCGGGGGGACGGCGCCGTCGAGGGGCGCGGGGAACAGCACGACCGGCGGCCCGGGACGGCCCGCGGTCCCCCCGCCGCCTCAACCGACCTGGGTCACGGTTCCGGCCCCTACCGTCCGGCCACCCTCACGGATGGCGAACCCGAGCCCCGCCTCCAGCGGCACGTCGCGCCCCAGCTCCACGGTCATGACGACGGTGTCACCGGGCCGCGCGACAGCGACCTCGCCGAGGTCGACGACCCCCACCACGTCCGCGGTCCGGATGTAGAACTGCGGCCGGTACCCGCTGGAGAGCGCCGTCGTACGCCCGCCCTCGCGCGCGGACAGCACGTACACCTGCGCGGTGAAGCGCCGGCCGGGCACGACACTCCCCGGCGCGGCCACCACGTGCCCGCGCCGGACGGCGTTCCGGGGCACCCCCCGCAGCAGCAGCGCCACGTTGTCCCCGGCCTGCGCCTCCTCCATCGGCTTGCCGAAGGTCTCCAGCCCGGTCACCACCGTCTCGGCCGACGCCCCGAGGACCTCGACCCGGTCCCCGACCCGCACCACGCCGCGCTCGACCGCACCCGTCACCACGGTCCCCCGCCCGGTGATGGTCAGCACGTTCTCCACCGGCAGCAGGAACGGCGCGTCCAGGTACCGCTCGGGCACCGGAACGTAGGTGTCCACCGCGTCGAGCAGCGCCTCCACCGACGCCGTCCACCGCGGGTCCCCCTCCAGTGCCTTCAGGCCGGAGACGCGCACGACGGGCACGGTGTCACCGCCGTAGCCGTGCGCGGTGAGCAGGTCGCGGACCTCCAGCTCGACGAGGTCGGTGAGCTCCTCGTCGCCCGCGTCGGCCTTGTTGAGCGCCACCACGACGTGGTCGACGCCCACCTGGCGGGCGAGCAGGACGTGTTCGGCGGTCTGCGGCATGATCCCGTCGAGGGCGGAGACGACCAGGATCGCCCCGTCCAGCTGCGCGGCGCCGGTGACCATGTTCTTGACGTAGTCGGCGTGGCCCGGCATGTCGACGTGCGCGTAGTGCCGGGTGTCGGTCTCGTACTCGACGTGCGCGATGTTGATGGTGATGCCGCGCGCCGCCTCCTCGGGCGCCCGGTCGATCCGGTCGAAGGGCACGAACGCGCCGGTACCGCGGTCGGCGAGGACCTTGGTGATGGCGGCGGTCAGGGTGCTCTTGCCGTGGTCGACATGGCCCATCGTGCCGATGTTGAGGTGCGGTTTCGTGCGGGCGTAGGCCGTCTTGGACATGGCTGTACCTCGAAGCGTCGGGTGGCGGAGTGGAGAAGCGGGACCCCGGGGACCTGACCGACCCTCCCCTTGCGGGGTCCGCCGGACGTACCGGAGAGGGTCAGCTTCGGGCGCCGTCCGCGACGGCCGTGAGGACGGTGACGGCATCCTTCGGGGCATCCGTGACCACGGATGCTGCGAGGGCGAAGGCGTGCCGGAACATGACGTCGATCATCGCCGACGTCCTACCGCGCGTCGAACGGTTTTCGTCCTGCCTGCGTACGGGGGGTGCGGCGGGTTCCCGTGACGCTGGTGAGACGAACCATACGGCGATCACACACATTTGTCGGTTAGTGTCACCGGATGCTCGATGCCACCACCCGCTCTGGGGGCACCGCCACGGCCTCTCCCCGGGCCACCACCGCGGAGCTCGCCGTCGCCGCTTCCCCGGCAACGACCGCCTCGCCCGCCGTCTCCACCGGTTTCGCCGCCCGCTGCACGAGAGTTCTGCTCTCCCCGTGGTCGCGGCTGTCCCTGCTCGTCGCCCTGCTCGCCGCGGCCGCCTGCGCGATGCTGCTGTTCGAACCGCAGCGGCTGCTGACCCAGGGCTGGCCGCCCCAGCTGAGCGGAGCCGCCGCGGCGCTGGTGTTCGCCGCGGCGTACGGGGTGTGCACCGTGGCGTTCGTGCCGCGGCCGTTGCTGAACCTCGCGGGCGGTGCCCTGTTCGGTTCCCAGGTCGGCCTGGGCGTGGCCCTGGCGGGCACGGTGCTGGGCGCAGGGATCGCCTTCTGCCTGGGCCGGGCCCTGGGCCAGGAGGCGTTGCGGCCGCTGCTGCGGGGGCGCTGGCTGAAGGCCGCCGACGGTCAGCTCAGCCGGCACGGCTTCCGCTCGATGCTGGCGGTCCGGCTGTTCCCCGGCGTGCCGTTCTGGGCCGCGAACTACTGCGCCTCCGTCTCGCGCATGGGCCTGCTGCCGTTCCTGCTGGCCACGGCGCTCGGTTCCGTCCCGAACACCGCCGCCTACGTGGTCGCCGGCGCCCGCGCCTCGACGCCGACGTCCCCCGCCTTCCTGATCGCCCTGGCCTGCATCGCGCTGCCCGCGCTGGCGGGCGTGGTGGTGGCCTGGCGCAAGCGGCACCGGCTGCGCGCGCTCTGACGGGCCGTCACGGCCGCTGTCTCAGACGCGTTCCAGCACCATGGCGTTGGCGAGTCCGCCCGCCTCGCACATGGTCTGGAGCGCGTAGCGGGCACCCCGCTCCCGCATCGCGTGCACCAGGGTCGTCGTCAGCCGGGTGCCGCTCGCGCCGAGCGGGTGGCCGAGCGCGATGGCGCCGCCGTGCACGTTGACCCGGTCGAGGGCGGCGCCGGTCTCCTGCTGCCAGGCCAGGACGACGCTGGAGAACGCCTCGTTGACCTCGAACAGGTCGATGTCGTCGACGGTGAGCGACACCCTGCGCAGCACTTTCTCGGTCGCCGGGATCACGCCGGTGAGCATCAGCAGCGGGTCGGAGCCGGTGACGGCGAAGCCGTGCAGCCGGGCGAGCGGACGCAGCCCGAGCCGGGCGGCCGTCTCGCTGGACGTGATGAGCACCGCCGAGGCGCCGTCGTTGATCGGGCTGGCGTTGCCCGCCGTGACGTTCCACTCGATCTGCGGGAACCGTTCGGCGAAGCCGGGGTCGTGGTAGGCGGGCCTGAGCCCGGCGAGGACCTCCGGGGTGCTGTCCGGCCGGACGCACTCGTCGCGCGTGAGGCCCTCCAGGGGCGCCACCTCGGCGTCGAAGAACCCCGCCTCCCAGGCCGCGGCGGCCTTGCGGTGCGAGGAGACCGCGAAGGCGTCCATCTGCTCGCGGCCGATCGACCACTTGGCCGCGATGAGCTCGGCGCTGATGCCCTGCGGGACGAGTCCCTCGGGGTAGCGCTCGGCCACCCCGGGCCCGAACGGGTCCGTGCCCGGCGGCACGTTCGACCACATCGGCACCCGGCTCATCGACTCGACGCCGCAGGCCACGACGAGGTCGTAGGCGCCCGAGAGGACGCCCTGCGCCGCGAAGTGCACGGCCTGCTGGGAGGAGCCGCACTGCCGGTCGACGGTGGTGGCGGGCACCGACTCCGGGAAGCCCGCGGACAGGACGGCGTAGCGGGTGGTGTTCATGGCCTGCTCGCCGACCTGGTCGACGGTGCCGCCGATGACGTCGTCGATCAGCTCCGGGTCGACGCCGGACCGCTCGACGAGGGTGCGCAGGGTGTGGGCGAGGAGCTCCACGGGGTGGACGTGCGCGAGGGCGCCGTCCGGCTTGCCCTTGCCGATCGGGGTGCGTACGGCTTCGACGATCACTGCGTCACGCATGTGCGGGCCTCCACGACTACCAGTGAGTAGGAAATCCGAACTCACGGTATCCCGGCGGGTTGGAAAATCCAACCCTCTCGTAGACTGAGCCGCATGGCCGCTCGCAAGGATCCGCGCCCCTGCTCCATCGCCGACACCCTGGCGCTGGTCGGCGAGAAGTACTCGCTGCTCGTGCTGCGGGAGGTGTGCCTGGGCAACGGCCGGTTCGACCAGCTGGTGCGCAACACCGGCGCTCCGCGCGACGTCCTCGCCACCCGGCTGCGCCGGCTCGTGGACGCCGGGATCCTCGCCAAGCACCTCTACAGCGAGCGCCCGCAGCGCTTCGAGTACCGGCCCACCCGGGCCGGGCTGGAGCTGGAGCCGGTGCTGATGACCCTCATGGCGTGGGGCGACCGCCATCTGCGGGCGGCCGGCGACCGCCCGATGGTCGTGGAGCACTCCTGCGGCCGGGCCCTCACCCCGGTCGTCACCTGCCGGGCCTGCGGCGACGAGGTGCGCCACGAAGACCTCACGGCCCGTCCGCAGGCCCCCGGCTGGACGGTGACCGGGCCGACGGCCGCCTGATCCGCCGCGCGGCGGGGCCGCTTGCAAACCCCTGTGTCCGGACGGTCTCCCGGGGACGCTACGCTTCCCCCTCGGCACACATGATCCCCCGTTCGTCGCAACGGCGGCCCGGTGTGCCCGTCGTCCGTCCCACGATCGGCACTTGGACTCCGCTACCTCATGTCTTGGTTCGAATCACTCATCCTCGGACTCGTCCAGGGGCTGACCGAGTTCCTGCCCGTCTCCTCCAGCGCGCACCTGCGCCTGACGGCGGCCTTCTCGGGCTGGGAGGACCCGGGCGCGGCCTTCACGGCGATCACGCAGATCGGCACCGAGGCCGCCGTCCTGATCTACTTCCGCAAGGACATCGGGCGGATCGTCTCGACGTGGACGCGCTCGCTCACGAACAAGGCGCTGCGCAGCGATCCCGACGCGCGGATGGGCTGGCTCGTGATCGTCGGTTCCATCCCGATCGGCGTGCTCGGCGTGACGCTGAAGGACCAGATCGAGGGTCCCTTCCGCGACCTCCGGATCACCGCGACGATGCTGATCGGCATGGGCATCGTCCTGGGTGTCGCCGACCGGCTCGCGGCGCGGGACGAGAGCGGCGGCCGGCACCGCGCGCCCAAGCAGCGCAAGGCCCTGGAGGACCTGGGCGTCCGCGACGGACTCATCTACGGCCTGTGCCAGGCCATGGCGCTGATCCCGGGCGTCTCCCGCTCCGGCGCCACCATCAGCGGCGGCCTGTTCATGGGGTACAGGCGCGAGGCCGCGGCCCGCTACTCCTTCCTGCTCGCCATCCCCGCCGTGCTGGCCTCCGGCCTGTTCGAGCTGAAGGACGCGACGGAGAGCGGCCACGTCTCGTGGGGGCCCACGATCTTCGCCACGGTGATCGCCTTCGGCGTCGGGTACGCGGTGATCGCCTGGTTCATGAAGTTCATCTCGACCAAGAGCTTCATGCCCTTCGTCTGGTACCGCATCGCGCTCGGCATCGTCATCATCGCCCTGGTCAGCACGGGTGCCATCAGTCCGCACGCGGGGGAGCCGGCCCACTGACGCGGCCCCTGTGACCCCCGTCTCGTGACCAACCGCATAGCGATCCGGTAGCCGTCCGGTAGCGGCCTGTCAGTGGCTGCCCCTAGGCTTGTCCGCATGTCCCCCGATTTCGTGACCCCTGGTTCCGTGCGGTCCGCTGCCGAGGTCAACGAGGAGATCCGTGCGCTGTGGCGGCGCACGGGCGGCACCCTGTCGGCCGAGGAGCGCGCGGAGTACGAGCTGCTCGTCGTCGAGTGGGCGGCCGCGATCCGCGGCGCCGTCGTCAAGGCGGCCTGACCGGCACCCGCCGCCCGGACCTCCTCAACCGCTGCCCGGCCTCCTCAACCGCCGTACGCCGCTCCGGCCCGCAACACCCCCGGCAGAGGCCGCCCGGCACCCCCCTCACACGCCCAGCCGCGCCAGCACCCCGTCCTCGACCGGATACGGCCGCTCGTCGGGCAACAGCGCGGCGGCGGCCCCGAGTTCACCCGCCCGCACCCGTGCGTGGATCTCCGCCGCGAGCGGAGTGACGTCCTCGATCCCCACGATCCACTCGTCCGCGTACCGCGCCGCGGCCTCCCCGCGGAGCCCCAGCTGGAGCGACCGGTACGGCAGCGGCCGCAGCCGCAGATCCCGCTCCGGATCCCACTGCACCCGCGCCGGTGCCCGCTTCAGCTGCCGCTGCCACGCGGCCCGGTCGCCGTGCAGGGCCGGCACGTGGTGGGACAGGCAGGCGTGGCGCAGCGCCCAGAGGAAACCGTCCCGCCGGATCTCGACGGCCAGGACCGTCTCCTGGCCCTCCTTGGTGCCCCACCCGCAGCGGTACATCATCCACAGGAACGACGGCTTGATCCAGGTCATGCGGTCGCGCTTCCAGGCCGGCGGGAAGCGGCCGGTGCGGGCGGCGGGCCCGCCGATCTCCGGTCGGTAGGCCTGGTAGACGGTGATCGTGGACCCGGTGTGGCGGGCGCGTATCCGCAGGCGCGGTTCGTTCAGGTCGTTGTCGTTCTGGTCGTTCACGAGGGACAGGCTCGCCGCCGCGGACGCCCACGGCCACCGAATATCGCGCGCGGCTCTTGGCTCGTCTGCCGGCATGCCCAACACTGAGCCGATGACCCAGCGTGTGGAGCTCGCTGCCGTGCGGGACCGGCTGGCCGTCGACGGGCTGATCACCGACTACGCGGTGGCGGTCGACGACGGCGACTGGGAGGCCTACCGGGGACCGTTCGCGCCCCGGGGGCGGGCGGACTACCGCTCGGCCGGCGGCATCGAGGGCGAGGCCGGCGCGGTCGCCGGGTGGCTCGCCGGGAGCCTGCGGCTGTTCTCGATGCGCCAGCACCTGATCGTCAACCGGCGCGTGCGGTTCGGGATCTGGGAGGGGGACACCGGCGACACGGCCCGCGTCCAGGCCGACTACGTCAACCCCATGGCCACCGCGGGGCCGGCGCCGGACTTCGTGTGCGGCGGCCGGTACGCCTTCGCGCTGCTGCGCACGGACGACGGATGGCGGCTGAGCGAGGTCGTCGTGCGGGAGAAGTGGCGGCGCCTTCCCGAGCCGCGCACGGCACCTGTGATCAACTGAGCCGGCCTCCTCTGTCCTAGATCGTCCGCGGGGCGCACACTGGAGGAACCACGGGGTAGGAGGCGCCTATGAAGACGCTCGGCCACTGGCTCGCCTCCCCCTGGCGGCGCTCGGCCGCCGCCGCGGTGGCGGGCGCCCTCCCCGTCCTGGCCTTCCCCGCCCCGTCCCTGTGGTGGTGGGCCTACGTCGCGCTGGTCCCGTGGCTGTCGCTGCTGCGCACCGCGCCGACCGGGAAGAGGGCGGTGTACGACGGCTGGTGCGGCGGTTTCGGCTTCATGCTGGCCATGCACCACTGGCTGCTGCCGAGCCTGCACGTGTTCACGTTCGTCATCGCCGCCCTGCTCGGCGCCCTCTGGGCCCCCTGGGGCTGGCTGGTGCGCCGCCTGCTGGGCGGGACCCCCTCGCGGAGCCAGGTCGCGGGGGCGCTCCTGGTGCTGCCCTCGGCCTGGCTGGCCGTCGAGCTGGTCCGCTCCTGGCAGGGGCTCGGCGGCCCCTGGGGCATGCTCGGCAGCAGTCAGTGGCAGGTCGCGCCCGCGCTGCGGCTGGCCTCGGTGGGCGGGGTGTGGCTGCTGAGCTTCCTCCTGGTGGCCCTGAACGTCGCCGTCGCCGTCCTGGTGGCCCTCCCGCGCGCCCGGGTGCCGGCCGTGGCCGGGCTCGTCGCCACGGCCGCCGCCACCTCCGCCGCCTGGGCCTTCGCGCCCCGCCCGGCCGTCGACGGCCAGGTCCGGATCGCCGTCGTCCAGCCGGGCGTGATCGGCGGGCCGGACAGCGGTGACCGCCGGTTCGACCGCGAGGAACAGCTCACCCGCCGGCTCGCCGGGCAGGGCGTCGACCTGGTCGTGTGGGGCGAGAGCAGCGTCGGCTTCGACCTCGGCGACCGGCCCGACCTCGCCCGGCGCCTCGCGGACCTCTCCCGCGCGACGGACGCCCACATCCTGGTCAACGTGGACGCCCGGCGTTCCGACAAGCCCGGCATCTACAAGAGCTCGGTCCTCGTCGGGCCGGACGGCCTGACCGGGCAGCGCTACGACAAGATGCGCCTGGTCCCCTTCGGCGAGTACGTCCCCGCCCGCTCGCTGCTCGGCTGGGCCACCTCCGTCGGCAAGGCGGCCGGTGAGGACCGGCGGCGCGGCTCCCAGCCGGTCGTGATGGACGTGGGCGACGGTCTGCGCGCCGGGCCGATGGTCTGCTTCGAGACGGCCTTCCCCGACATGACCCGCCACCTCACGCGGGAAGGCGTCGACGTGCTCGTCGGCCAGTCGGCGACGTCCACGTTCCAGCAGAGCTGGGCGCCCGGGCAGCACGCCTCCCTCGCCGCCCTGCGCGCCGCCGAGACCGGCCGCCCCATGGTGCACGCGACCCTCACGGGCGTCTCGGCCGTCTACGGCCCGGACGGGGAGCGGGTCGGCTCACGGCTCGGCACGGACGCCTCCGCCACGCGGGCCTACGACATCCCCCTCGCGCACGGCACCACGCCCTACGTCCGCCACGGCGACTGGACCGTGCACGCCGCCCTGCTGGTCCTCGCCGCGTGGGCGGCCGGCGAGGGCGTACGGACGCTGCGGCTCAGGCGGTCCGCTCCTGAACCGCGCGTACCACCCGTTCGCACAGCTCATGGGTCTCCAGCGCGTCCCGGGCGCTGAGCACCCGGCCGGCCCGGACCGCGTCCAGGAACGCCAGCACCGCCTGCTCGATCCCGCGCTGCCGGGCGACCGGCACCCAGTCCCCGCGCCGCCGCACGGTCGGCTGGCCCTTGTGGTCGACCACCTCGGCCAGGTTGACCACCTGCCGCTTGGTGTCCTGCCCGGACACCTCCAGGACCTCCTCGGCGGAGCCGCTGAGCCGGTTCATCACGCCGAGCGCGGTGAAGCCGTCCCCGGCGAGCTGGAGCACCACGTGGTGCAGCAGGCCGTCCCGGACGCGGGCGCGCACGGTCACGTCGTCGATCGCGCCGGGCGCGAGGAACCGCAGGGTGTCGACGACGTGGATGAAGTCGTCGAGGATCATCGCGCGCGGGTCCTCGGGCAGCCCGACGCGGTTCTTCTGCATCAGGATCAGCTCGCGCGGGTGGTCGGCGCACTGCGTGTAGCCGGGGGCGTGGCGCCGGTTGAAGCCGACGGCGAGGCTCACGCCGCGCTCCTCGGCGAGCGCCACCAGCCGCGCGGAGTCGGCCAGTTCGTAGGCGAGCGGCTTGTCGACGTAGGTGGGCACGCCCGCTTCCAGCAGCCGCGTCACGATCTCCGGGTGGACGAGCGTGGGCGCGTGCACGAAGGCGGCGTCGAGGCCGGCCGCCAGCAGGGAGTCGAGGGTGGTGTGCCGCCGCTCGCGCGGGAGGTGGAGGCCGTCCGCGACCCTGTCGAGCGTGGCGGGCGTGCGCGTCTGCAGGTGCAGCTCGACCCCGGGCTGGAAGGCGAGGACCGGGAGGTAGGCCTTCTGCGCGATGTCGCCGAGTCCGATGCAGCCGACCTTCACGTGGCGCTCTCCTCTAGTGGTTGCCTGCCGGGGCCTGCTGCGAAGCATACGGGCGCCGCGGCGGCCGCCAGTCGGCGATGCCGTCGAAGCCGCACAGGAACAGGGCGGGCGCGGTCCTGGACAGCGCGGCCATGGCGGTGTCGCGCACGGCGGTCCCGGCGCGGCCGGTCATGAGGTTGAGGCGGGCGACCCGCACCGCCCGGCGCGCGACGGCGGTCGTGCGGGGCAGCCGGGCGGCGGTGTAGGCGGCCAGGTCGTCGCAGTGGTGCGCCAGCACGACCGCGTCCTCGATGGCCTGGTTGCCGCCCTGGCCCAGCGTCGGCGGCATGGCGTGCGCGGCGTCGCCGACCAGGGCGACCCGGCCGAGGTGGTGGGCGGGCAGGGGGTCGGCGATGTGGTGCACGTCGTGGCGCAGCACGTCACCGGGGCGGGCGGCGGCGAGCACGGCCGGGATCGGCGCGTGCCAGTCGCCGAAGCGGCGCAGCAGTTCGGCCCTCTCGTCGTCCGGTGCGTGCTGCCCGGCCGGGGTCACGGCGGCGGCGTAGGCGTAGACCCGGCCGTCCTTGAGCGGGTGCGTGCCCCAGATGCGGCCCCGGCCCCAGGTCTCGTGCGAGGCGAACCGCGCTCCGGGCACGGGGATCACGATCCGCCAGGTGGTGAAGCCGGAGTAGACGGGTCCCGGGTGCCGGGGGAACAGCGCGCGGCGCACGGCGGAGTGGATGCCGTCCGCGCCCACCACGAGGTCGGCCTCCAGCTCACCGTCGGGCGTGGTGACACGGGCGGGCCGGTGGGGGTCGCCCGGATCGGCGAGCGCCGCCGCGGCGGCCGTGCGGACGGTGTCCGGCGGGAGCCGGGAGGCGAGGCCGGCGATGAGGGTGGCGCGGTGCAGCAGTACGAGCGGTCCGCCGAAGCGCGCGGCGGCGGCCTCGGCACAGGTGCGCGCGAGCCACCGTCCGCCCGGGGTGCGCAGACCGCCGTCACCCGCCCAGGCGGCGAGGGCGCGGATCTCGTCGCCGAGTCCGACGACGTCCAGCGCGCGCAGGGCGTTGGGAGCGAGTGAGATGGCCGCGCCGACCGGCTCCAGCGAGCGGGCCCTCTCCAGCACGGTGACCCGCCAGCCGCGCGCGTGCAGGGCCGCCGCCGCGGTCAGCCCCCCGATCCCGCCGCCGATCACGACGGCCCTCCTCGACGTTGCCATGGCCCCTCCTCGCGGTCACTACACCTGTAGTAGGCGTATGACGTTACTACAGCCGTAGTGAAACCGGTAGCGTGGCCGTCATGTCCGTACGCAGCACCGGCCCCTCCCGCGCCGACCTCGTCGCCGACGCCGCCCTCGCCCTGCTCGCCGAGCGCGGGATGCGCGGCCTGACCCACCGGGCGGTCGACGAGGCGGCGGGGCTGCCCCAGGGCTCCACGTCGAACGTCGCGCGGAGCCGGCAGGCCCTGCTGGAGCTGGCGGTGCGGCGGCTGGCCGAGCGCGAGGCCCGGGTGCTCGCGCTGCACGAGATGCCGGACCCCCGCGCCGGGACCGAGTCGCTGCTGGACGCCCTGGCCCGCGCGGCCCACCGGGCCCTGACGGGCCACCGCGCCCTCACGCTGGCCCGCTACGAACTGGCTCTGGAGGCGACGCGCCGCCCGGAGCTGCGGGCCTTCTTCGACGCGACGGGCGCCCGCTTCCGCGACCAGCTCACCGCCCTGGTCACCGGCCTGGGCTCGACGGCGCCGGAGCGGCACACCCTGTCGCTGATCGCCTGGGCGGACGGGCTGATGTTCAGCTGCGTGGCGGGGTCGTTCGGCGCGACGCCCCCGAGTCTGGACGAGGTGCGGGCCGGCCTGCGGGAACTGCTGGAGGGGATGCTGCGGGGCTGAAAAACCCGTGGTTCGGGGCGGCGCGCCGGGAAAGGATGGCCCCATGACGACCGAACGCCGCATGCCCGCCACGACCGCCGACGAACGCACCATGCTCGAGGGGTGGCTGGACTTCCACCGGCAGACCCTCGCGTGGAAGTGCGAGGGTCTGAGCGACGAGCAGCTCAGGACCGCCTCCGCGCCCCCTTCGGAGCTGTCCCTGATGGGCCTGGTCCGGCACATGGCGGACGTGGAGCGCAGCTGGTTCCGCCGGGTGCTGGCCGACGAGGACGCACCGCCCCTGTACTGGAGCGACGAGGACACGGACGGCGAGTTCCACCTCACCGGGGAGGACACCTGGGAGGAGGCCCACGCCACCTGGCGGCGCGAGATCGAGGCCGCCCGCCGCAACGCGGCCCGCTTCGGCCTGGACGACATCACCGAGGGCAAGCACCGGCGCACCGGCGAGCGGTACAACCTGCGGTGGCTCTACACGCACATGATCGAGGAGTACGCCCGGCACAACGGCCACGCCGACCTGATCCGCGAGCGCATCGACGGCGCGACCGGCGACTGACGTCAGCCCCGGCGGGCCGGCACCCTCCGTACGGGGCGGGACATCACCCGTGCGGGGCATCCTGCGTCTGTCCGCCTCCCGGGTGCGGTCCGGACGCACCAGAGTGGCGCGGGTGCATCGAACGACGACCACAGCGACGCTCCTGGTGACCGTGGCTGTCTCGGCCCTGGCCGGCTGTACGACGGTCCAGCGTCCCCCCGCGCCCGGGCCCCCGGCGGCACCCTCCCGGCCGCCGCTGCCGCAGCCCGAAGGGCGGACGCAGACGCAGATCGTGCAGGCACCGGCCCGCGAGGCCCTGCAGCTCATCGAGGAGGGCTCCCGCCACCCGGCGCCGGCCACACCCGGAACCGGCCCGTCCACGGCCCGACCGTCCGCGACCGGACCGGCCGCGCCCCCGGCGGACACGGCACGGCGGCAGGGGCCGCCGTCCGACCGGCCCCCGGCGCGGACCCGGCCCGTCCGCCCGGACCGCCCCGAGCCCGCCCGCCGCAGCCCTCGGCGGCCGCGCGCCGACCTCCCGGACGTCGCGGAGTCGGTGCGGCAGGAGGTTCGCGGTCAGGCCCGCGACAGCACGGACGTGTGCGCGCTGGGCCGGCGGTACGGCGGCTGGCGTGCGGACAGCCCGGAGGCGACGATCTGCCGGGACACCTATGGGCGTTGACCGCCGGCTCAGGGCCGCTGCCGCGGTGGCGCCCACGCCCCGCCGCCGCCCTCTCCCAGGCGGGCCTGAAGCCGTCCGATGGCCGCCCGCACGCCCTGGCCGTAGCGGTCGCCGGGGAGGGCTGCGGCGGCTTCCCGGGCCCACCGCAGGTGCGTGCGGGCGGCCTCGAACCGGCCGAGTCCGGCGTAGTCGTCCGCCAGGTTCAGGTGCAGCGAGGGGTAGAACGCGCTCACCCCGGGTGCCCGCCGCCCGGCCTCCTCCGCCGCCGTCAGCGCGCGCAGGTCCCAGGCCAGTTCGTCCGCGGGATCGTCCTGGGTGTCGGCCAGGTAGTGGGCGAGGGTGCAGCGGTGGAGCGGGTCGCCGTGCTCGCCGACCTCCGCCCACAGGTCCAGCAGACGGCGGCGGGCCTCCTCCCGGTCCCCCGCGTGGTGCAGCATGACGACCTGCCCGATCCGCGTCAGCACGGCGTCCGGCGCCGCCTGACCCTGCCGCTCCGCCACGACGACCTCCGCGCACTCGCCGGATTGTTCGTCCCGACGCTAGCCGCACGGGGAGGCGATCCGGCTCAGGCGGCTCCGGGCACCGCCCCGTCGGAACCCGGCGGGGCGGTGCCCCGTCCGTGCCCCGCGGGTCCGCCGCCCCGTCCGAGCCCGGTGGGTCCGCCGCCGGTGTCGTCAGCCCAGGTCCGGGATCGTCCAGTCGATCGGCTCGTGGCCCTGCGCCGCCACCGCCGCGTTGATCTGCGTGAACGGGCGTGAGCCGAAGAACTTCTTCGCCGACAGGGGCGAGGGGTGCGCGCCCTTGACCACCGCGTGCCGGGTCTCGTCGATCAGCGGGAGCTTCTTCTGCGCGTAGTTCCCCCACAGGACGAACACCGCCGGGTCGGGGCGCTCGGCCACGGCGCGGATCACGGCGTCGGTGAACTTCTCCCAGCCCCGGCCCTTGTGCGAGTTGGCCTCGCCGCCGCGGACCGTGAGCACCGCGTTGAGCAGCAGCACCCCCTGGCGGGCCCACGGCATCAGGTAGCCGTTGTCCGGGATCGGGGTGCCGAGCTCCTCGTGCATCTCCTTGTAGATGTTGCGCAGGGACGGCGGGATCCGCACCCCGGGGCGGACCGAGAAGCACAGCCCGTGGCCCTGGCCCTCGCCGTGGTACGGGTCCTGACCGAGGATCAGCACCTTGACCCGGTCGTACGGCGTGGCGTCCAGCGCCGCGAAGACCTCCTCGCGCGGCGGGTAGACGGGACCCTTCGCCCGCTCCTCCTCGACGAACTCCGTCAGCTCCTTGAACCAGGGCTGCTGCAGCTCGTCGCCCAGAACCCCGCGCCAGGACTCGGGCAGCATGGCGATGTCGGTCACGTCAACGTCCTCACGATGTGCGGTCACTTGCAGGCCTCAGAACCTACCGGCGACCACTGACAACGCGCCGGGGAACGCCGGCCGCCCGACCGCTACCAGGCGGTCTTGCGGTGCAGCTCCCACATCATCATGATCGTCGAGGGGTCCAGGGCCCGCTCGGCGCCCGAGACGTCCCGGCTCGCCGCCACGTACTGCCGGCCCTGCCACAGCGGCAGCAGCCGCGCGTCGTCCACCAGGATCCGCTGGGCCTCCTCGAACTCCTTCTCCACGTTCGCGCGGTCGCTCTCGCGGCGCGAGCGGGGCAGCAGGTCGCCGGTGATCTCGGGCGCCGGGTAGGGCGTGCCCAGGGCGTTCTGCTCGCCGACGAACGGCGCGATGAAGTTCTCGGCGTCCGGGAAGTCGGGGAACCAGCCGCGCCCGAAGACCGGGTACTCGCCCTTCTGGTAGCCCTCGACGTAGGTCTTCCAGGGGCGGCTCTTGAGGCTGATGGAGAACAGGCCGGAGTCCTCCAGCTGCCGCTCCAGTTCCTTGAACTCGGCGGCGGTCTCGGAGCCGTAGCGGTCGCTCGTGTACCAGAAGGTGAGCGGGACCTTCTGGTTGATGCCGGCCTCGGTGAGGATCTTGCGGGCCTTGGCGACGTCGGGGTCGCCGTAGTCGTCGAAGAAACCGGTGGTGTGGCCGGTGAGGCCCTTGGGGACCATGGAGTAGAGCGGGTCCACGGTGTCCTTGTAGACCTTGTGGGCGATCGCGGCGCGGTCGACGACCTGCGCGATGGCCTGGCGCACGGCCTTCTTGTTCGCCCAGGGGTCCTTCGGGTTGAACACCAGGTAGTTGATGTCCGTGCCGGTGCCTTCGACGAGCTGGATCTCCTCCTCCTTGGAGGTCTTGCTCTGCAGGTCGACGACGTCTCCGGCGGCCAGACCGCGGTAGGTCACGTCGATCTGCTTGTCCCGCAGCGCCTTGACCATGGCGCCGGAGTCCTGGAAGTAGCGGATGGTGACCGCGTCGTTCCGGCGCTCGGCGAAGCCCTGGTAGGCGTCGTTCCTGACGAGGACGGCCTCCTCGCCCTCGTCGTACGAGTCGAGGGTGTACGGCCCCGAGCCGACGACGTCGCCGCTCTTGCGGAGGCTGTTCTCCGGGTAGTCCTTCGGGGAGACGATGGACATCGCGGGCGTCGCGAGTACGAACGGGAAGGTGGCGTCGGGCTTGTTGAGGTGGAAGACCACCTCGCGGTCGTTCGGTGCCTGGACCCGTTCGAGGCTGCCCAGCAGACCGGCCGGGCCGCCGTTGACGTTGATCTTGCGTATCCGGTCGAACGAGTGCTTCACGGCCTGGGCGTCGAGCGCCTCGCCGTTGGAGAACTTCAGGCCCTCGCGCAGCTCGCAGCGGTAGACCTGGTTCGAGGCGTCGCTGAACCCGCACTTCTCGGCGGCGTCCGGCTGGGGCGCGCTCTCGCCGGTGGGGTAGCTCAGCAACGTCTGGTAGATGTTGCGGAACAGTTCCCAGGAGCTGTCCCAGGAGGCGGCTGGATCGAGCGTGCTGGGGGCACTGGTGGTGCCGACGACGATCGGCCCCGCGTCGTCCGGGGTGTCGGACGACAGCACGCCGCATCCGGCGACCAGGGACGATAGGGACGCGATGGCCGCCACCCGCCGCAGGCCTCGGTTCCGGTTGAACACGCGCACGCTCCTCGATCTGCCATACCAAGGGTCGGCAGACCATACCGCAGTGCCGCGCCCCCTGACCCTCCCCGGGACCTGACCTCTTGATCGATAAACCTCTGACGACGTTGTCATCGCCCTGTGCGGGGGGATTCACGGCGGCGGGGGCGCCCTGTGCCGTCCACAGGGCGCCCCCGGGGTGCGGCGGCCCGCCTCAGCCGGTGCCGGCGTTGAGGAAGATGCCGCCGTCCACGACGAGCGTCTGGCCGGTGACCCAGTCCGACTGCTCGGAGGTGAGGAACGCGGCCGCGCCGCCGATGTCGGAGGGCACGCCGAGCCGCCCGAGCGGGTAGGCCGCGGCGGCCTCCTCCTCGCGCCCCTCGTACAGGGCCTGGGCGAACTTGGTCTTCACCACGGCGGGGGCGATCGCGTTGACCCGCACCCTGGGCGCGAACTCGTGCGCGAGCTGCACCGTCAGGTTGATCATCGCCGCCTTGCTGACGCCGTACGCGCCGATGAACGGCGAGGGCGACAGGCCCGCGACGGAGGCGATGTTGACGATCGCGCCGCCGTTGTCCTTCTGCCAGGCGTGCCAGGTCTTCTGGGCGAAGCCCAGCGCCGAGACGACGTTGGTCTCGAAGACCTTGCGCGCCACGTTCAGGTCGAGGTCGGCCATCGGCCCGAACACCGGGTTGGTGCCGGCGTTGTTGACCAGGAAGTCGACGCGGCCGAAGGCCTCCATCGCCCGCTCGACGGCGACGGCCTGGTGGGCCTCGTCGTGCGCCTTGCCGGCCACGTGGACCGCGCGGTCGGCGCCGAGCCTGTCGACGGCCTCCTTGAGGGCGTCCTCGTTGCGGCCGGTGATGACGACGCGGTCGCCGCGCGCGACGAGCGCCTCGGCGACGCCGTAGCCGATGCCGCGGCTGGCGCCCGTGACGAGGGCGACCTTGCCGGAGAGTTCCACGGAAGTCATGTTCCCCGTCCCTTAGTCGAGCGGTCCGCCGGCCACGTACAGCACCTGGCCGGAGACGAACCCGGCGGCCTCGCCGGTGAAGAAGGCGATGGCGTTGGCGATGTCGTCCGGCTCGCCGACCCGGGCGACCGGGATCTGGGTGGCGGCGGCGGCCTTGAAGTCCTCGAAGCCCATGCCGACGCGCTCGGCGGTGGCCTTGGTCATCTCCGTGGCGATGAAGCCGGGGGCGACGGCGTTGGCGGTGACGCCGAACTTGCCGAGCTCCTTGGCGAGGGTCTTGGTGAAGCCCTGCAGACCGGCCTTGGCGGCGGAGTAGTTGACCTGGCCGCGGTTGCCGAGCGCGGAGGAGGAGGACAGGTTGACGATCCGGCCGAAGCCCGCGTCGACCATGTGCTTCTGGCACGCCCTGGACATCAGGAAGGCGCCGCGCAGGTGCACGTTCATGACGGTGTCCCAGTCGGAGACGCTCATTTTGAACAGCAGGTTGTCGCGCAGCACGCCCGCGTTGTTGACCAGGATGGTCGGCGCGCCGAGCTCCTCGGTGATCCGTGCGACGGCCGCCTCGACCTGTGCCTCGTCGGAGACGTCGCAGCCGACCGCGACGGCCCTGCCCCCGGCGGCGGTGATCTTCTCGACGGTGTCCTTGCAGGCGGCCTCGTCGAGGTCGAGCACGGCGACCGCGCGGCCCTCGGCGGCCAGTCGTACGGCGGTGGCGGCGCCGATGCCGCGCGCGGCACCGGTGACGACGGCGACCCGCTGCTCAGTGGTGGACATGACTCGTTCTCCTCGGGTGAGCGACCGCTTAGTACCTTCAGTGGGTGTGACGCTAGAAGCCCTGGCACGCGGTGTCAACGGCCGGGCGCGGCATGTGATCCATCACCCGCGCCGACCTGCCCGGCGCAGGGCCGCGGACCACCCGAACGGCCCACGAGCGCGGGCAGCCGCCGTCCGCGCCGCCCTAGCGTCGGAGCGCGAGCCACTCGTGGCCGGAAAGGAGGCGCACCATGCGCCGTCGCACCGGTGTCATCGGCACGCTGTTCGCGATCGCCGCGATCGTGCCCTTGTCCGCCCCCGCTCATGCCCAGCCCGACCGGGACTGCCGCGATTTCGCCTTCCAGGAGGACGCGCAGGCCGTGTTCGACGCGGATCCGACGGATCCGCACCGACTGGACGAGGACCGGGGACCCGACGACGGCATCGCCTGCGAGGCGCTGCCGCGCCGCGACCAGGGCATCATCTCCCCCACGGCCCCCGTGCGGCCGTCTCCGGCCGTGACCGCCACACCGACCAGCGCGGCCCCGGGCACGCCCGGCGTCACCACCCCGACGCCCAGCGCCTCCCCCGCCGCCACCCCGTCCCAGGGGGTGCGCGGCGGCGTGGGCGGCGCGGTGGCCTCGGGACCGAGCGACTGGGACGTCGGCCTGGGCCTGACGTTCGCAGCGGGTGCCTCGCTCATGGCCGGTTACCTGCTCCGGCGCCGGCGCCGGCGCTGACCGCCGGGTCCGGCCCGCGCGCGGCTACCGCACCAGCAGGTCCAGCAACCGCTCCGTCTCCGCCGCCGGATCCGTGGTCAGGCCCGTGTGGACGGGGCCGGGCTGGACGATCGTGGAGCGGGGGGCGACGAGCCAGCGGAAGCGGCGGCCGGGGTCGTCGGCCGCCGCCTGCCCCGCCGCGGTGCCGCCCGCGCAGACGCCCTCCACCGCGCGCAGGGCGGCCCGGACCCCGGCCACGTCCGCCTGCGGGTCGAGGGCGAGCAGCCGGGCCTCGTCCAGGTGGGTGCGCGCGCCGACGTAGGCCTCGGCGCGGCAGTAGACGAGGACGCCCGCGTTGATGCACTCGCCGCGTTCGACGCGCGGCACGACGCGCAGGACGGCGTACTCGTAGACCTGGCGGTCGCGCGGCCCGCCCTTGATGATGTGCCGGTCGCTCACTTGATCCCCTGGATGCGGTCGTGGATGACGGCGGCCCGGGCGAGCAGCGGTCGCGCGTAGGCCCGCCGCAGGTCGTCCGGCGCGTCGAAGCCGGGCTCGTCCGCGAGCCAGGCGTCCGGGACGCAGGCCGTGACGCCGGCGAGGAGTTGCTCGGTGACGCGGGGCGCCAGCTCGGCCGCCGCGGCGCGGATGTCCGGTGCGAAGGGGGCGAGCGCGTGGTCGGAGGCGTCGTACGGGCGGCCCGCCGAGGTTTCGGCGCCGGGCCAGTTGTGGTGCCAGATCACGGTCGCCCCGTGGTCGACGAGCCACAGTTCGCCCCGCCACATCAGCAGGTTGGGGTTGCGCCAGGACCGGTCGACGTTGTTGACCAGCGCGTCGAACCAGACGATCCGGCCGGCCTCCTCGGGGCTCACCCGGAAGGCGAGCGGGTCGAAGCCGAGCGCGCCGGAGAGGAAGTCCATGCCGAGGTTGGTGCCGCCGCTGGACCTCAGCAGGCTCTGCACCTGCTCGTCGGGTTCGCCCAGCCCCAGCTCGGCGTCGAGTTCGACGGTCACCAGGCGCGGCACCCGCAGCCCGAGCCGGCGCGCCAGTTCCCCGCAGACCACCTCGGCGACGAGCGTCTTGCGGCCCTGCCCCGCGCCGGTGAACTTCAGGACGTACGTCCCGAGGTCGTCGGCCTCGACCAGGCCCGGCAGCGAACCGCCCTCGCGCAGCGGCGTGATGAAGCGGGTCGCGATCACTTCCTTGAGCATCGCCCCAGGTTACTGACGCATCGGCCGGCCCCCGCACCGGCACCGCGGCGGCGGGCGGGAGACAGCCGGCGAACCGACAGCGAACCGACAGCGAGGTTTTATGCTCAGCTGCCTCCGGCCGGGTGAGGATTTCGGCACCGTCTGAACAGGCGGTCCGCCGGGGCCGTACCTCCCGGCAGTTCCTCGAAACCCTCCCGAAGGGAAACGCCAGTATGACCAGCGCATCGCTCCAGCCCGCATCGGGTCCCGCCCGCCGTACCGTCGTGGCGGCGGCCGGAGCGGCGGGTCTCGCCGTCGCGCTGACCGCGTGCGGAGGCTCGGACGACGGCTCGTCCGGTTCCGCGGACTCCTCCGGCACCGCCCAGGGCGACCAGGGGGCGGGCAGCACCCCGTCGAGCGGAGGGGGCGACGCCGCGGGCGGCGGCGCGCTCGCGTCGACGGCGGACATCCCCGAGGGCGGCGGCAAGGTCTTCGCCGACCGGAAGGTGGTCGTCACGCAGCCGACCGCGGGTGAGTTCAAGGCGTTCTCGGCCATCTGCACCCATCAGGGCTGCGCGGTGAAGAGCATCGCCGACGGTGTCATCAACTGCCCCTGTCACAACAGCAACTTCTCCATCGCCGACGGCAGTGTGAAGAGCGGTCCGGCGACCAAGCCGCTGCCCGAGATGAAGATCACCGTCGACGGGGACTCGATCACGCTCGCCTGAGCCCGTCGCATGGACGCGTGAAGCACGCCAGCACCTCGTCCGTGGTCGCGACCGTGGCGACCAGCGCGAGGGTGTGGCGGATCATCGCGGGGGTGTAGTCGGACGGCACTCCCGCGATGGCGTCGGCCGGGACGACGGCGGTGTAGCCGCGGTTCACGGCGTCGAACACGGCGTTGGGGACCGCCACGTTGGCCGACACCCCGGTGACGACCAGCGTGCGGCACCCCAGGTTGCGCAGCAGTGGGTCGACGTCGGTGCCCTGCAGCGGCGACAGCCCGTGCAGGCGCCGTACGACGAGGTCCTGCGCGGTGACCTCGATCGGGGCGGCCACGCGCACCGCCGGCGTGCCGGACAGCTGCTGGACGGGCAGCCGTTCGGCGGCGCGGAAGAGGCGGGCGTTGCGGCTCGCGCCGCGCCCGTCGGGGCGGCGCTCGGCGACGGCGTGGACGACCTGGACGCCCGCTTCGTGGGCGGCGGCCACGAGCCGGGCGATGTTGCCGAGCACCCCGCCGGAGCGTGCCGCGGCGGCGAGTTCGGGCAGCGCGCTGTGCCGTCCGACGACGCCTTCCTGGCACTCGACGGTGAGCAGCGCGGTGGTCGGTGGGTCGAGGAGCTCGCTGAGCGCTTGGTACGAGGGCACGGCTTCCCCCTGTCGCCGGCGACCGGTCGGGCGAGCGTAGCCACCGTTGCGCGCGGACGGAAGACGACCCATGCTTTTCTGGCGTGATGTCAGAGGATCTCCTCTGACACGACGTGAGAGAAGGAAAGAGGGGGAGCATGACCGTCACGCAGCAGCGCCGGGGCCGGAAGATCATGATGACGCCGGGCGAGCTGGACGATTTCCTCACCACGCAGCGCACCTGCCGGGTGGCCACGGTCTCGGCCGACGGCGCCCCGCACGTGAGCACGCTGTGGTTCGCCTGGGACGGCACCTCGATGTGGCTGTACTCGGTCGTGCGTTCCAAGCGCTGGGCCGACCTGCGGCGCGATCCGCGCGTCGCGATCGTGGTCGACACCGGTGAGGAGTACGACGAGCTGCGCGGCGCCGAGTTGTCGGGCACCGTCGAGTTCGTCGGCGAGATCCCGCGCACGGGCGAGCTGCGGGCCGAACTCGACGTGCCCGAGACGCTGTTCGCGCGGAAGAACTTCGGCCTGGAGGAGATGCCGCACGACGGCCGGCACGCCTGGCTGCGGCTGACCCCGCGGAAGATCGTCTCCTGGGACTTCCGCAAGCTGGCCGGGCAGTAGGCCCCGGCCGCGTCAGCCGACGCTCCGGCCCGCCGCCCGCAGGGCCTCGACCGCGGCCCGGATCGACGGACGGCGGTCGGCGTCCGCGCGCCAGACGACGTACACGTGGCGCCGGACCCGCTGGGTCACCGGGACCGTCACCACCCCGTCGGGCACCGGGTGGCGGCCCAGCAGCGGCGCGATGCACACCCCGAGGCCCGCGGCGACCAGCCCGAGCTGCGTGTGGGCCTCGGCCGCGCGGTGGCCGACGATGGGCTCGATGCCCTTCGAGCGGAGCGTGAACATCAGCCACTCGTGGCAGAACTCGCCGTCGCCCCAGGTGATCCACTCGTCGTCGGCGAACTCGCCGAGGTCCACCTCCTCGCGCCCGGCGAGCCGATGGCCCGCCGGCATCGCCACGTCGGCCGGGTCGTCCAGGATCGACGCCTTGACCAGGCCCTCGGGCAGCGCCATCGGCTTGTTGTACCAGTCGAGCACCACGGCGAGGTCCAGGTCGCCGCGCACGACTCGGGCGATGCCCTGTTCCGGTTCCAGCTCGCAGGAGCGCAGCCGCAGCCCCGGGTGCCGCTCGCGCAGGGCGGACAGCGCCTGCGGGAACAGACCGCGGGCGGCGGTCGGGAACGCCGCCAGGCGCAGCTCGCCGACGACCTGCCCGCGCTGCGCCTCCAGGTCGGACTGGGCCAGTTCCACCTGGGACAGGATCCGTGCCGCGTGCTCGGCGAGCAGCCGGCCCGCGTCGGTGAGCCGCACGCCCCTGCCGTTCCTGGCGAGGAGTTGCTGACCGACCTCACGCTCCAGCTTGGACAGCTGCTGGGAGACGGCTGAGGTCGTGATGTGCAGGCCCTCGGCCGCACCGCTGACCGAGCCGTGCCGGGCGAGGGCGTCGAGGGTGCGCAGGCGCTCCAGAGACAACATGTAAGCAATGCTACGCAATACCGGGTGCGAATTCTCGATTGTGCTACGAGATCCGGTCTCGCATCGTGGTGTCCATGACCACCGTCACCACCTCGCCCGGCCGGGCCGCCACCGTCCCGCCCACGCCCTCGCGCCGCCGCCTCGACTGGCGCCTGCGGTTCGCCGCCCTGTCCCTGATCTGGGGCTTCAGCTTCCTCCTGATCAAGGTGGGCACCGAGGGGTACGCCCCGTTCCAGGTGACGCTCGGCCGGCTGGTGTTCGGCACGGCCGTGCTGGCCGCCGCGATGGCGGTCCGGCGCGAGCGACTGCCGCGCGGCGCCCGCACCTGGGGTCATCTGGCGGTCGCCGCGTTCCTGCTCAACGCCCTGCCGTTCTCCCTGTTCGCCTACGCGGAGCTGACGATCCCGTCCACGCTGGCGGGCATCTGCAACGCGACCTCGCCGCTGTGGGGCATGGCCCTGTCGCTGGTCGCCCTGTCGGAGGACCGCCCGACCCGGGTGCGGGTGGCGGGGCTCGGGCTGGGCTTCCTGGGTGTGCTGACCGTGCTGGGCGCCTGGCAGGGCTTCGACGGCCTGGACGCCACGGGCACGTCGCTGGCCCTGCTGGGTTCCCTCAGCTACCCGGTCGGCTGGATCTACGTCCGCCGCACCCTGGCCGGCACCGCCCACTCGCACCTGTCCATGACCGGCGCGCAGCTGCTGGTGGCGACGGCCCAACTGGCCGTGGTCACCCCGCTGTTCACGACCCCGCCCGCCGGCCTGCCCGCCGTGCCGCTGCTGGCCGTCGCCGCCCTGGGCGCCCTGGGCACCGGCCTCGCGGTGCTCCTCCAGTACGGCCTGGTCGCCGAGGTCGGCCCGACGACCGCCCAGATGGTCACCTACTTCGTCCCCGTCATCGCCACGGCCGCGGGCGTGGCGCTCCTGGGCGAGTCCCTCGCCTGGTCGACCCCGGTCGGGGCGGTGATCGTCCTGGCGGGGGCGGCGCTGACGCAGGTGCGGCCGAAGCCCCGGGCGGTTCCTCAGCCGTAGCTGCGCTGCGGGGCCGGACCGAGGGCCGAGGCGATCGCCTCGGCCAGGGCCTCGGCGTCCCGCTCCGTGAGCGTCGAGACGGTGACCCTGATGCCGGGCGGCGCGCTCATCCGGAAGCGGGCGCCGGGCGCCACGGCCCAGCCGGCGTGCAGCAGCCGCGCGACCGCTCCCGTCTCGTCCGGTACCGGCACCCACACGTTCATGCCGCTGCGCCCGTGCGCCGCGACACCGCGCCGGCCGAGCGCGCCGATCAGCGCCTCCCGCCGCCGCCCGTACGCCGCCGCCACCTCCCGCGTGTCGACCGCGCCGTCGTCCCAGAGGCGCACCAGGGCCCGTTGCATCAACCGGCTCACCCAGCCGGGCCCGAGCCGCTGCCGGCCGCGGACCCGGTCGACGGTGACGGCGTCCCCGGTGAGCAGGGCGAGGCGCAGATCGGGGCCGTAGGCCTTGGCGGCCGAGCGGACGAACGCCCAGTGCCGGGTGGCCCCGGCCAGCGGACGGAGGGGAACGTCGACGATGCCGTGGCCGTGGTCGTCCTCGACGAGCAGGACCTCCGGGTGCGCGCGGAGCAGGGACCGCAGCGCACGCGCGCGCGGACCGCTCACCGCCGCGCCGGTGGGGTTCTGCGCCCGGTCGGTGACGATCAGGGCACGCACCCCCGCTTCCAGTGCCCGGCGCACGTCGTCCGGACGCGGCCCCTCGTCGTCGACGCCGACGGGCACGGTCCGCAGTCCGAGCGCCGGCACGAGATCCAGGGTGCGGCCCCAGCCGGGGTCCTCGACGGCGACGGTGTCACCGGGCTTGAGGTGGGCCGCCAGCACCCGCTCGACCCCGTCCAGGGCACCGGAGACCACGGCGAGCGGGCCGTCCGGGACGCCGTCGGCGTCGAAACCGGCACGGGTGATCCGGGCCAGCCGCGGGTCCAGCGGCTCGGCCCCGTAGAGCACGGGCGCGCGGTCGCCCTCGGCGGCGGCGGCCGCGAACGCGCCGGCGAGCGGCGGCAGCAGGGCGGGGTCCGGGTTGCCGCTCGCCACGTCCCGCACACCCTCGGGGACGTCGATTCGGATGTGGTCCCGGCCGGTCGTGGCCGGCGCGGGCCGCACCCGGCTGCCGCGCCGGCCCGCGGTCTCGATGACACCCCGCTCCCGCAGGGTCCGGTAGGCGGCCGCGACCGTGTTGGGATTCACCCCCAGCCGCTCCGCCAACTCCCGCATGGGCGGCAGCAGTTGCCCCGGCCGCAGCGCACCGGCGCCCACCGCCCGCTCCACACTCGCGGAGATGTCCGCCGCGCGACGCCCACTGACCGGATAGTCTCCTAGCACAAAACACATTATGCACTAGTACAAAAGGAGCGCCATGCAGGGGACCACCGGGACGCCGTCGCAGCCCGCGACCGCCTACCCGCCGACCGACCGCACCGTTCCCACCCGGTCCCCCGACCGGGCCTCCTACGACCGGGAACTGGTGCACGCGATACTCGACGAGTCCTACGTCTGCCACCTCGGCTTCGTCCGCGACGGCGCGCCCGTCGTGCTGCCCACGCTGTACGCCCGGGTCGGCGAGCTGCTCTACGTGCACGGCTCGACGGGTTCGCGCCCGCTGCGGGCGGCCGGCCAGGCCGACCCGGGCCTGCCGGTCTGTCTGACGGTCACCCACGTCGACGGCCTGGTCCTGGCCCGCTCGGCCTTCCACCACTCGATCAACTACCGCTCCGTGGTGGTGCACGGCGTCGCCCGGGACGTGACGGACCCGGAGGAGAAGCGCCGCGCCCTGGACGCCCTGGTCGACCATGTCGTCCCCGGCCGCTCGGCGGACTCCCGGCCGGCCAACAAGAAGGAGCTCGCCGCCACGGCCGTGCTCCGCCTGGAACTCGACGAGGTCTCCGCCAAGCTCCGCACCGGCGGCGTCAACGACGAGCCGGAGGACCTCGCCCTCCCGCACTGGGCCGGGGTCGTCCCGGTCCGGAAGACCTACGGCACCCCCCTCCCCGACCCCGCGCTGGCCGCCGGCACGGAGCTGCCCGACTACCTCCGGGGCAGGTGACCCCTAGGGGCGCAGGGAACTGCGCGAGCGGCCGGCGGCCTGCCGCGGCCGCCGCCGGACGAGCACCACCCGTTCCCGCGGCGTGCGCGCCTCCCCCACGGCGAGTCCCGCCACCGATCCCAGCAGCAACAGGGTTCCGGCCACCGTCGCCGGCGTCAGCCGCTCACCGAGCAGCACGACGGCGAGCACCGCCGCGCTCACCGGTTCCAGCAGCATGATCACCGACACGGTGGCGGACCGGACCACGGCCGCGCCCGCGAAGTAGAGGCCGTAGGCGAGCGCGGTGGGCACGGCGGCGACGTACCCCAGCAGGGCCAGCAGCAGCCCGGGCTCGGCGGTGTGCGGCACCAGCCCTTCGGCGAGCGCGAACGGCAGCAGGCACAGGCTGGTCACGGCGAACGCCTCGACGGTCGTCCGGGAGGCGTCGGCCGCGCCGTCCCGGCCCCACCGCCGGGTGAGCAGCGTCATCACGCTGTATCCGGCCGCCGACAGCAGGGCCAGCAGCACACCCGCGGGGCGTACGGTCGCGCCACCGCCGCCCAGGACCAGGACGCCGAGCCCGGCGAGGGCCCCCGCGACGGCGGCCACCCCGCCCCGGCCCAGGCGTTCGGCCAGGGTCAGCCGCGCGCCGAGCGCGATGAGCACGGGCCCGGCGCCCAGGGTCACGACCGTGGCGACGGCGAGGCCCGTCGCGGAGACGGCCGCGAAGTAGGCCGTCTGGAACACCGCGAGCCCGAGCCCGGTGACAGCGGCCCGCACGGCCCTGCGGCGAAGCGGCTCGGGTGCGGCGGTCGCGGTGCGCGGCCGCAGCAGGCGTACGGCCAGCAGGAGCACGAGACCGGCGGCGCAGCGCCAGAACGACAGGGCGACGGGCCCCAGGTCACTGGCCCGGTAGACCAGGGAGGCGGCCGCGCCCGCGGTGCCCCAGGCGGCACCGGCGACGATCAGATACAGAAGGCCTCGCCCGATGGGCAGGCCGGAGGCGGTGTTCGACACGTGTTCTCTCCGCAGACGCGCACGGCGCGCGGCGCCTCTGGGGCGGCGGCGGTGCGCGGAAGTTCGGGAAGGGCCCCGGATCGGACGCGATCAGCGGGGTCCGCGGACTTCGTCTGCGGGCAGCACCGTTCGGCCCGGCGGCGAGAGCGCCGGGCGCGGATTCCGGAGGGCCCGCCTTCAGGCGGCCGGAGGCGGGAGAACGCGTGCGTTCGAAGGCATGATCGACACCTTATGCGCTGGTTCCGCGCCGGGACAATTCCTTTTCCGGGCCGCCGCTCGCCAGCGGCTGCCCGGAGGACTTGGCGGGCGTGGAGGACTGCGCGATGAAGGCGCCCACCAGCACGATCACCCCACCGGTGAGTTGCGGCGCCGACAGGTGCTCGCCGAGCAGCACCCACGCCAGGACCGTGGCGATGACCGCTTCCAGACAGGCCACGACCCCGGCGACCTGCGGGGAGAGCCGGCGCACGGAGATCACGCCGGTGACGTACGCGACGACCGTGGCGACGAGGACGATCCAGGCGAGCAGGGCCAGGGCGGGGACGGGCGTGCCGTCCATGCGCGCGGTACCGGTCAGCACGGGCCAGTCCATGCTCCACGGCCGGGCGACGACGGTGAGCACGGCGGCGCCGACGAGCAGGCCGTAGGCGATGACGCCGAGCGGGTCGGGCGCCTCGTCGCCGGCGTCGCTGCCCTGGTCGGACAGGACGAAGTAGCCGACCTGGCAGCAGGCCGCGCCGAGCGCGAGCAGCAGCCCCAGGGCGTCGAAGCGCAGGCCCGACCAGACCTCGACCACGCAGGCGAGTCCCCCGACGGCGAGCACGACGCCGACCGCGGCGGCACGCGTCACGGGCCGCCGCTGCACGAACCGCACCCAGCCCAGCACCAGCGCGGGCGCCAGGTACTCGATGAGCAGCGCCACGCCCACGGGGATACGGGACAGCGCCGCGAAGTAGCAGGCCTGCACCCCCGCGACGGCGAGCAGCCCGAAGCCCGCGAGCAGTCCGGGGCGGCGGCGCAGCAGCCCGCGGTGGCGCACGGCGAGCGGCAGCATCACCAGGGCCGCCCCGGCCACCCTCAGCCACACCACGTGCAGCGGGTCCAGGCCCGCCTCGATCAGCGGTTTGGCCGCGACACCGGATCCGCCGAAGGCGACGGCGGACAGGAGCGCCAGACTCAGGCCCATCCCCTTGCCGCGCCCGCCCGCTCTGCTGTCAGACGTAGACACCGGCCCATGATGACAGGCCATGACAGGAGCGTCACCCTCTATGGCACCTGTCTCACTGCCTGGACGGCCGCGCGTTCCGCAACCGCCCGGGAGCGCTCAGTGGGTGGCTTCGCCGTACTCCTCCGTGGCACCGGAGAAGCCGTCGAGGCGGGCGGACACCGCGCGCGGGTCGATGCCGGCCCGTTCGAGCACCTCGACCGCGCGGGTCTGCGGGTCCACGACGATCGCCGCGAGCAGGTCGGTGCCGCGCGCCGGTCCGCCACGCCCGGCGGCGCGGGCGCGGGCGTACTCCATCGAGGCCGAGGCCAGCGGTGAGAAGCCGGCGCTCCCGCTCGCCACGGGGACGGCCCCGGAGTCCTCGACGCCGCTCTGCCAGCGCAGGCCGTAGCCGATGCTGCGCTGGACGAGGTAACCGAGCAGCCGCGCCAGCTGCGGCCCGTCACCGACGACGGCCCGGGTCTCCGGATCGGACTCCAGCAGGGAGTGGAGCAGGTGGGCGGTGTCGACCTGCCGGTCCCCGTCCCTCACCGCCCTGCGGCGGGCGCCGCCGATCACCGACGCCAGCTCGTCACTGAGCCCGGCATCGTCGTCCGCGCGGTGGACGCCGTGCTCAGGGGCCGACTGCCGGGGGATACGGGGTTGCACATCCCCTACCCCACCAGTCCCGCGGACGCGGGGCATCCTCGGCGGGAAGCATCTTCGCGTCCCACGGGAAGTGGACGTGGCCGACCCGATCTCCTCCTTACGGAGGACATCAGGCCGTTCACCTCGCGGGACGCCGACGACCCGGCGCGTCGCCGCGCGGGCCGGCCGGCCGGCGGCCCGGGACGGACGAGCGCCCCCGGAGCGTTCCTCCGGGGGCGCCTGCGGCACGCGGGGCGTGGGCGACAGGGTGCCGCCCCTCAGTCCTCGTCGGCGAGGATCAGATACAGCTTCTTGCGGGCTTCGTTGATGACGCCGAGCGCCTTCTCCCGCTGCTCCTTGCTGCCGGTCTTCCAGACCTGGCCGAAGGCCTCCATCAGACCGAAGCCGGCCTGGCGGATCTCACCGAGGGCTTCCCAGTCGACCCCGCGCGAGGCCTCTTCCCAGGGCGCCTCGGGGCCCTCGCCGGCGGCGGCGCGGCCGGCCTCGGTGAGCGAGAACAGCTTCTTGCCGCCCTCGGACTCACTGATGATCAGGCCCTCGTCCTCCAGCAGCTGCAGGGTGGGGTACACCGACCCGGGGCTCGGCTTCCACGCGCCGCCGCTGCGTTCGGCGATCTCCTGGATCATCTCGTAGCCGTGCATCGGCCGGTCCTTCAGCAGGGCCAGGATCGAGGCCCGGACATCACCGCGCCGCGCCCTCCCCCTGGGGCCGCCGCGCCCCCGGCCGCCCCAGGGGCCGGGACCGAAGCCCGGACCACCGGGCCCTCCCCAGCCGGGGCCGCCGGGGCCGAACGGCCCGAAGGCCGCGCGCAGGCTCTCGAAGCCGCCCCGGCCGTGCCGCGGTCCGCCGTGACCGTGGCCGTACTCGAATCCATGGGTACGCATCGCCACCACTCCATTCCATCGTTGATCTGTCGCGATGCTTCAACGATATATCGGTAGGTGGGGTACGGCAAGACCCGGTCCGCCCCCCGGTTCCGGGTCCGGGGCCCCCGGGACCGGTCCAGGACTCGCCGATTGGCCTTGGCCCGCGGCTTCACCGAGGCCCTAGCTTCGGGACATGCGGATCCGAATCGTCGACGCCTTCACCGATCGCCCCTTCTCCGGCAACCCGGCCGGCGTCCTGCTCCTGGACGGCGCGGGCACCTTCCCGGACGACACCTGGCTGCAGCGCGTCGCCCAGGAGGTCAACCACGCCGAGACGGCCTTCGCCCACCCCCTCCCCCCGGGCGGAGAGGCGGACTGGGCGCTGCGCTGGTTCACGCCGGCCACGGAGGTCGCGATGTGCGGCCACGCGACCCTGGCCACCGCCCACGTCCTGCACACCACGGGTGTCCACGGCGGACCGGTGCGGTTCGCCACCCGCAGCGGCGTCCTCGTCGCCACACCGGCGGACGACGGCTCGCTCACGCTGGACTTCCCGACGGCCCCGCTCACCCGGGTCGACCCGCCCGCCGGCCTCGCCGGGGCACTGGGCACCGAGCCGCTCACCGCCCACGACACCGGCCCGCACGTCGGGGACCTGCTGGTCGAGGTGGCGGACGAGAAGACGGTGCACGCCCTCGCCCCGGACCTCCGGGCCCTGGCCGCCCACTCCGAGCGCGGTGTCATCGCCACGGCCCGCGCCGATGACCCGGACGAGGGCTACGACTTCGTCTCGCGCTGCTTCTTCCCGAACGTCGGCATCGACGAGGACCCCGTCACCGGCAGCGCCCACACCGCGCTCGCCCCGTTCTGGTCCGGCCGCCTCGGCCGGACCCGCCTCACCGGTCTCCAGGCGTCGCCCCGCTCGGGGCGCGTCCGCACGGAGCTGCGCGGCGACCGCACCCTGCTGACCGGGCGGGCGGTCACCGTCATCGACGGCGAGCTGCTGGCCTGAGACGGACGAAGGGGCGTACGCCGCCGTACGTCCCTGTCCCACCCGCGTCTCACGCCGTCGGCAGCCACCCCACCTTGCCCGCCAGCAGCGCGTAGCCCACGAACGCCCCGATGTCGAGCAGCGAGTGGGCCACCACGAGCGGACCGACACGGCCCCAGCGGCGGTAGAGGTGGACGAAGACGACGCCCATGACCAGGTTGCCGATGAACCCGCCGATGCCCTGGTACAGGTGGTAGGAGCCGCGCAGGAGGGAACTGCCCACCAGCGCGGCCGCCGGCGTCCAGCCCAGCTGGCCCATGCGGCGCAGCAGGTAGCCGACGACGATCACTTCCTCCAGTACGGCGTTCTGGATCGCGGAGAGGATCAGCACGGGGTACTTCCACCACACGTCCGGCAGCGCCTCGGGCACCACGGTGAGGTTGAACCCGAGCCCGCGGGCGGCCAGGTAGAAGGCGATACCGGTGCTGCCGACGACCGCCGCGATCGCCGCCCCGCGACCGAGGTCGGGCCAGGGGCGGGTGCGGTCGAAGCCGATCGTGCGCAGGCTCGCCCGCTCGCGCAGCAGGAAGTGCGCGACGAGCGCGACGGGCACCAGGGCCGTGGTGATCCCGAAGAGCTGCCAGGCCAGGTCGAGCCAGGGGCGGCCGGGGGCGGCCGAGGCGTTCATCGTGGCCGCCTGGTCCTTCAGGCCGCCCGGCTTGGTCACCGACCCGATGAAGCTGATCAGCGCGGAGACGCCGCTCGCGCCCAGCGACAGCGCGAGGACCAGCAGGGTCTCGTCGCGGAGCGTCCGCCGCGAGAGCCCCTGCTGGGGAATGGAACCGTCCACCGGGCTCGCCTCCGCCTGCACGCCTGCCTCCACTTCACCGACCTGTCGGATCAGTATGGCGGCAGCGGATCCTCACCCCGCGGGGGCCTCAGCCCAGCGAGACCGGCTCCGGCAGCCCCACCGGCCAGCTGTGCACGGGGTCCCCCTTGTGCATCAGCTCGCGGTAGCGCCGGGTCGTGGCGGCCAGCGCCTCCTCCCGGCCGAGGCCGGCGTCGAGGGCCTTGTGGAAGGTCGCGGACTGCCAGGTCGCCCCGTTCGTCCGGCGCCGGCAGCGCTCCTCGATCACGCCCAGGTACAGGTCGCGGTCGGCCGGCTCGACGCCCCAGGCGTCCAGCCCGGCCTCGGCGAGCGGCAGCAGCTCGTCGCGGACCAGACTCACCGCGTCGACCTCGGCGGTCCCGCCGTGCCGGCCGCGCCGGGGCCAGGTGAAGCGGGCCTCGATGCCGTCCTTGCACGCCGCGTCGAAGTTGGCCGCGGCCGCCTCGAAGGGCAGCCGGGTCCACACCGGCCGGGCCTCCTCGGCGAGGGCGCGGACGACGCCGTAGTAGAAGGCGGCGTTGGCGACGACGTCGACGACGGTGGGCCCGGCGGGCAGGACGCGGTTCTCCACGCGCAGGTGCGGGACGCCGTCGGCGACGCCGTAGACGGGGCGGTTCCAGCGGTAGATGGTGCCGTTGTGCAGGACGAGTTCCGAGAGCGCCGGTGTGCCGCCCCGGTGGATCACCTCCAACGGGTCCTCGTCGTCGCAGATCGGCAGCAACGCCGGGTAGTAGCGCAGGTTCTCCTCGAAGAGGTCGTACGCCGAGTCGACCCAGCGCTCCCCGAACCACGTGCGCGGGCGGACGCCCTGGGCCTGCAGCTCGGGCGGGCGGGTGTCGGTCGACTGCTGGAACAGCGGGGGCCGCGACTCGCGCCACAGCTCTCGGCCGAACAGGAACGGCGAGTTGGCGCCGACCGCGATCTGCGCGGCGGCGACCGCCTGGGCCGCGTTCCACACGTCGGCGAACCGGGCCGGGGTGACCTGGAGGTGCAGTTGCACCGAGGTGCAGGCGGCCTCGGGCGCGATCGACTTCGAGGTGCACGTGAGGTGCTCGACGCCGTCGATGTCGAGGGTGAACTCCTCGCCCCGCGCGGCCACGATCTGGTCGTTGAGGAGCGTGTAGCGGTCGACGTCGGAGAGGTTCGACGACACCAGGTCGTCCCGGTCGAGCGTCGGCAGGATGCCGATCATCACGATTCCGGCGTCGACCTCACCGGCCTTCCGGTCGGCATACGCCAGCGACGTACGGAGTTCCTCCGCCAGTCGGTCGAATACGCGACCCCCCAGACGGTGTGGAGGGATGTTCACTTCCAGGTTGAACATGGCGAGTTCTGTTTGGAAATCGCGACTCGCGATCCGCTCCAGGACTTGCCCGTTCAACATTTTCGGCATGCCGTCGGCACCCGCCAGATTCAATTCGATCTCAAGCCCCATGAGGTTCTTGGGGCGATCGAACTGCTTCTCCGCCAGGAGTCGCTCCAGACCCGTCAGGCACTGACGGAGCTTGTCGCGGTAGCGCTGGCGATCGGACAGGTCGAACCGCCCTGCCACGACCTTCTCCCCCATCGAAGCGTCCCTCCTTGGATGATGCGGGCCGGGATCCGGCTGCCGGGGTCCCGGTCAGGTGGAGGATGCCCAGCGAAAGCGATCGATAACGTCCCGATCGGCCTCGACGGCCGCTACGCTGGCCCTCTGTGACCGGTGGCACATTCACCCGGCATGGCGCACAGGACAGGTTTCGGGTACTGCGAACTCGTGAAAAACGCCGACAAGAATGGGCCGACCGGCTCGCGGACATTCACCGAGGTCATCGCCGCACACCACCGCCTGGAATCGGGATTATTCTCGCATATCGCCGACCGAATGTACCCTTGTTCTACTCACCGGAAACGGCTAGGCGAAACACAGTCCGAACCCGTGTCGTATAAACTCCGCGAACAAGGCAGAAGGTTGGCGCCCACGGTCGCGGGGCCCTGCCGCCGACGCGACGTTCGGCGGATCCCACCCCCCTCTCGTTCACGACCCCGGTCCCTGCCTCTCTGTCCCCCGTGAGCTGACAGCGCCGTCCGCCCCCGCCCTCGCGCCACCGTGCCTTTGAATGAGAGGCGACCCACCATGCCGCTGCATGCCCCTCCGGCTCCCGCGCCCGCACTGCGCTCCGTCCTGACTGCGCTCTCCTCTCCCACCGCGGTCCGCGAAGCCCGAACTCCCGCCCTGCTCCGCAGCCAGGGGCCCGCCACTCCCGAGCTCCCCCTGCCCGTCCACGTCCTCGACCGGGTCACCGCCGAGGGCGTTGCCGCCACCCGGCTGACCGGGTGGCGTTTCCTGATCCGCTGCGGCGACCGCGCCGTGGCCGCGGCGGAGACCATGCTGACTCCCGACGGCTGGGCCTTCTCGCACTTCTTCGAGGGCCCCTACATCACCTCCACCGAGCGCGCCCTGCGCCAGGCCGAGGCGATGTCCCAGCCGTACCAGCCCCGGCTGCTGTCGGTGCCCAGCCTGTACATGCTGACGCTCTGGCTGCACGAGGACAGCGCCGCGGACGGCGCCGCCGGCCACCCCGCCGCCACCGACCTGCTCGTCCCGCTGGCACCCGCGCCTCCTGGCATCGCGGCCCACCGCCCGCACCGCGTCGCCGAACTCCTCCCGGTGCTGACCCACCGGGCGACTCCCACGAGACTGCTCGGCTCACCCGCCTGAAACGTCCGCCGGAGAACTCCTCACCGACCCCGTCGCCGCATTCCGGCAGCGGGGTCGGCTCCTGCCCACCCCTCGATCGCTCGTGCGAGCACCGAATGGCTCGTACGAGCCGGGGGGCCCTCGGCCCCGAGCGGACTAGCCCCATCCGGCCATTGCGAACCACCCGAAGTGACAGCCCAGTTGGGATGAACCGTCCGCGCGGGTGATGCGTCATGAACCTATGAGAAGCGGTGCGGCGAAATCCCTGCGGAACGACGCCCGTGGGGCAACACTGGGTTCCGACGACCTATCACAACGGGGGGCGGCCATGAACGACACTTCTAGCCGCGGAACAGACACGACGACCGACTCATCGAACTCCCTCACATCGTCCACCACGACGCAGCGAAAGATCCCGCCCATGTGCCAGCACCAGACACCGTGCCCGTCCGCCGACTCCCCCGACCGGGACTCCGCCCGCCTCGTGGCGCACCACCCGGAGCAGGGCTGGAGCCTGCTGTGCAACGGCGTGCTGCTCTTCGAGGACACCGGTGAGCTCCTGCCCGACGGCAGGATCATCGCCCCGCACCGTCCGCTCGCGGGCAGCCAGGTGATGACGGCGGCCTGAGCGGACGCCGGGGCGGGACCGGGATCCCGCCCGCAGACATGAGGGGCCGGCCGCAGGAGACGCTGCGCACCGGCCCCGACGCGTGCCCGGGCCCGGTCACTCCTCGTCACCGGCGGCGACGCCCGTTCCCCGCCCGCGGCTTCACAGGGATGCGCGCTTTCCGGAAGACTCCTGGACGTTCCGCGGTCACCGTCGACGGAGGTGGGGGCAGTGCCGGCACGTGAGGCCGACGCCGAGGGCAGGGTCACGATCACCGAGATCGCCCGGCGGGCCGGTGTGTCCGTACCGACCGTGTCCCGGGTCGTCAACGGCCGTTCCGACGTCTCCCCGCAGACCCGGGCCCGCGTCGAGGACCTGCTGCGCCGGCACGGTTACCGCAGGCGCCCGGCGGCGCCGGGCACCCGGGCGGCGCTGCTCGACCTGGTCTTCAACAGTCTCGACAGCCCTTGGGCCGTGGAGATCATCCGCGGCGTCGAGGAGGTCGCGCACGCGGCCGGGGTGGGCACGGTGGTCTCGGCCCTCCACGGCCGGTCCGGGGACGCGCGCGAGTGGATGCGCAACCTGCGGGCCCGCGCCTCCGACGGCGTCATCCTCGTCACCTCGGCGCTGGAGCCGACGCTCCACGAGGAACTGCGGATCCTCGGCGTGCCGCTGGTGGTCGTCGACCCGGCGGGCTCCCCCGCCCTGGACGCGCCCACCATCGGCGCCGCGAACTGGTCGGGCGGCCTGGCCGCCACCGAGCACCTGCTGTCCCTCGGGCACCGCCGGATCGGCCTGATCGCGGGGCCGCCGCGGCTGCTGTGCTCCCGGGCCCGGCTGGACGGCTACCACGCGGCCCTGGAGGGCGCCGGCCTCGCCCCCGACGGGTCCCTCGTCGTCCCCGGAGACTTCCGCCCCGAGTCCGGCTTCACCGCCTGCAACGCCCTGCTCGACCTGCCCGAACCGCCGACCGCGGTGTTCGCGGCCAGCGACCAGATGGCCCTCGGCGCCATCGAGGCCCTGCGCCGGCGCGGGCTGCGGGTGCCGCAGGACATGAGCGTGGTCGGATTCGACGACCTGCCGGAAGTCCGCTGGTCGTCCCCACCGCTGACGACGGTCCGCCAGCCCTTGGCCGACATGGGCAAGCTGGCCGCACGCACGGTGCTCCGCCTCACCCAGGGCGACCACCCCGACTCCCCCCGGGTGGAGCTGGGCACCCACCTGGTGACCCGTTCGAGCACGGCCCCACCACCCCGCCCCTGACGAACCCACCCCCGCCGCGACCGGGCCCGAACCGCGGGGGTGGCCGAAACGGACGGAGCTGCGCCTCGAACGCACCGCACCGCGCCCTCATTCTCAGCGGAGGGGCGGAGCGGAGCCCGATCACGGCACGACCGGGGCCGGTAACCTCCCGGGCACGGGCCGTGCCCGGGGACTCCCCGGCGCCGAACGCGGTGCCGATCACCACCGGTGCCGCTCGGACCGATGGCCACCGGCCCACGGCGCCGGTCGCCCCGCCCCCTCCTGGTTACCTCCCCCCAAGCGCCTTTCGCAGCGCGAAGTACGCCGGCTTCGGCCGCAGCTGCTCGTCCCACGGCAGGGCCGCGCCCTCGCCCGGGAAGAACGCGGGGATCCACGAGTACTTGTCGGTGTAGTCCCAGAGGGTGACGCCCACGCACCGCCGCACGGCCAGGCACGCCTCGGTCAGGTCCCGGTACCACTCGGCCTGCTGCGCCAGCTTCTCCTCGGTCGCCGGCAACTGCATCCGGACGTCGACCTCGGTGAGCGCGGTGTCGAGGCCGAGGCGCGAGAAGCGGCGCAGGTTGTCCTCCAGGGTCGTGGGATAGCCGTACTGGAGGGCCAGGTGCGCCTGGAAGCCGATGCCGTGCAGCGGGACGCGCTGGGCCTTCAGTTCCCTGGCCAGGCGGTAGTAGGCGTCGCTCTTCGGGCCGATGCCCTCGATGTTGTAGTCGTTGAGGTACAGCTTCACCCGTGGATCGGCCTGGTGCGCCCAGCGCAGCGCGTCGGCGATGTAGCCCGGGCCGAGTGTCTTGTAGAACACCGACTCGCGGTAGGTCCCGTCCTCGTTGAACGCCTCGTTGACGACGTCCCAGGCGAAGACCTTGCCCCGGTAGTGCCGTACCTCCGTCTGGATGTGCTTCTTCAGCACGGCCCTCAGCTCGGGGGCCGTCCACTCCCGCCCGGTGAGCCACTCGGGCAGCTGGCTGTGCCAGACGAGGGTGTGACCGCGCACCTTCTGCCGGTTGGCGCGGGCGAGGTCCACGATCTCGTCGCCCTGGGAGAAGTCGAACACGCCCTGTTCGGGTTCGGTCGCGTACCACTTCATGCCGTTGCCGGGCGTGATCTGGTCGAACTCGCTGCCGAGCAGGGCCGTGTACGGCTGGTCGGTCAGCTCGGGGTTGTCGGTGGCGCTGCCGAAGTAGCGGCCGTGGCGCTGGGCCAGCTCGGCGAGGGTGGGCTGCCGGTCACTCGCCGGCCGTTCACTCGCCTGGGCGGGCGAGCCGGCCCCGAGCCCGGCCGCGACCAGGAACGCGGCGGCGGCACCGGCGAGTCTCAGACGGTTCTTGCGCATGGTGCGACTCCTCACGACGGATGGGTGGGCAGAGCCGTACGTCCGCGGCGCGTCAGCCCTTCGTGGCGCCGGCGGTGAGGCCGCCGACGAGCTGGCGCTCGGCGACCGAGTAGAAGGCGAGGGCCGGGACCATGGCCAGGACCAGGTAGGCGAAGACCTTGGCGTAGTCCGCGGAGTACTGCCCCTGGAACTGCTGGACGCCGATCGGCAGCGTCCACCACTGCGACTCGGTGAAGACCAGCAGCGGCAGGAAGAAGTTGTTCCAGCTGGTGACGACGGCGAGCACCGAGACGGTGCCGAGGGCGGGCCGGGCCATGGGCAGCAGCACCCGCCAGAAGAAGCCGAGCGGACTGCACCCGTCGAGCGTGGCCGCCTCCTCCAGCTCGCCGGGGATCTGCCGGAAGAAGCCGCGCAGGATGATGATGGTCATCGGCAGCCCGAACGCCGCCTGCGGCAGGATCACGCCGAGCGGGTTGTCGAGCAGTCCGAGGGACCGCAGCAGCAGGAACAGCGGCAGGGCCGCGACCGCGAACGGGAACATCAGTCCCATGGTGAACAGCGTGAACAGCAACTCCCGGCCGCGGAAGGCGAACCGCGCGAAGGAGAAGGCCGACAGCGCCGAGACCGCGACGACGAGCACGGTCGTACCGACCGCGATCAGCGTGCTGTTCCCGATCAGCCGCCAGAAGTCCCCCGAGGCGAGGATGCCGGTGTAGTTGGAGGTCACCCACGACTCGGGCAGACCGACCGGGTTGCGTGACAGCTCGTCCGTCGACTTGAAGCCGGACAGGGCGGCGTAGAGCAGCGGCACGGCCATGACCGCGCCGACGACGACCAGGACGAGGTGCAGGCTCCACAGCTTCCCGCCCCCGCGGGCCTTGCGACTGACCGTCACTTTCCGTCACCCCGCATGGTGGTGGTGGCTCCTTCGAGGTCGCGCCGGAGCACGAACCGCTGGTAGGCGAGGGCGAAGACGAGGCTGATGGCGAACATGACCACGCTGATCGCGCTGGCGTAGCCGACCTGGTAGCGCTTGAAGCCGTACTGGAACATGGTCACGGCCATGGTCTCGGAGTGGTGGTCGGGGCCACCGGCGGTGGTCACCCACACCAGGTCGAACAGCTGGATCGACCCGATGACCGACAGGAACACGCTGATGCGCAGGGTGGGCGCCAGCAGGGGCAGGGTCACGTTGCGGAAGCGCTGCCACGGACCGGCCCCGTCGATGAGCGCCGCCTCGGTCAGCTCCCTGGGGACGGCCTGCAGACCGGCCAGGTAGAGCATCATGTGGAAGCCGAAGTACTTCCACATCATGACCAGGAACAGGGTCGCCATGACCGTGGACGGATCGGCGAACCACTCCCCGCCCAGCCCCTCCAGCCCGATGCGCCCGAGGACCTGGTCGGCGAAGCCGTCGTCCGGGGCGAAGATCATGCCGAACAGGATGCCGGTGATCGCCTCGGACAGGACGTACGGGGCGAAGAACAGCATCCGGTACACCGCCCGGCCGCGCATCCGCTGGTTGAGCAGTACGGCCATGGCCAGTGCGAACGGCAGCTGCAGCGCGAGCGAGAGCACCACCAGCACCAGGCAGCGCCACAGGTCGCCGAGGAACACCTCGTCCTCGAACAGCCGGGTGAAGTTCTCACCGCCGACGTAGTCGGACGGCATGCCGAAGCCGCCCCACCGGAAGAAGGCGGCGTACAGGGCGAACAGCATCGGCAGCAGCACGAGCCCGATGAACAGCACCAGGGCGGGCAGCTGGAAGCCGGTGGCGGTCAGCCAGTTCAGGGCGCGTCGCCGGGCTCGCCCCCGGGCCCGGTCGGCGGCCGGGGGCGGCGGACCGGTGTCGGGGCCGGTCCGCTCGCGCGGCAGGTACGTGGACGTCATCGCCGGCTACTGCTCTTCCTTCGCGGTCTTCGTGATCGACTGCGCGACCTGCCCGGGCGATTTGGAACCCGATATGAGCGCGGCGACGCTGTCGTTGACCTCCTGGCCGACGGCGGGCGCGTACGCCTGGTCGAGGTAGAGCTGGAAGCCGGTGGCCTTCTTCAGCTCGGCCTGGACGGCCTTGATGTTGGGGTCGGCGATGGCGCTCTCTGCCGCCGGCACCACGGGCAGGACCCCGGTCTTCTTCACCAGCTCCCGGTCGGTGGCCTCGGACGCGAAGAACTTCAGGAAGTCGACGGCGGCCTGCGGGGCGTCCCGGCGCAGCGCGTGTCCGCCGCCTCCGCCGAACACCTCGGTGATGGCCCCCCGGCCGCCCTCGACCGCGGGGAACGGGAAGAAGCCGAGATCCTTGCCGAGACCCTTGCCCGCGTCGGCCTGGACCACGGGCGCCCACTGGCCCATGAGTTCCATGGCCGCCTTGCCGTTGCCGACGCTGGCGGCCTGGCCGGTGGGGCTGGAGTAGGCGGCCCCGAGGAATCCCTTCTGGAACGGCTGGAGACCGACGAGTTCCTGCAGGTGCTCACCCGCCTCGACGAACGGCGCGCCGGTGAAGTCCTTGTCCTCGTACGCCTTCTGCAGCGCCTCGGCGCCGGCGGTGCGCATCGCCAGGTATGCCCAGTAGTACATGCCGGGCCACTTCTCCTTGCCGGCCAGGGCGAGGGGCGTGATCCGGGCGGCCTTGAGCTTGCGCACGGCGTCCAGGAAGCCGCTCCAGGTGGTCGGGGGCTCGCCGATGCCGGCCTTCTCGAAGTGGGCCTTGTTGTACCAGAAGCCGATCATGCCGATGTCGAACGGGATGCCGTACGCCTTGTCGTCGATCAGGTACGGCTCGCGGGCGACCGGCAGCAGGGCGTCGCCCCAGGGCTTGGTGCGCTCCGTGAGGTCCTCGACGAGCCCGGCGTCGACCTGCTGCCGCAGGACGCCGCCGCCCCACGTGTGGAAGATGTCGGGCAGCTTCCCGGAGGAGGTCAGAGCTGTCATCTTCGACTTGTAGGCGTCGTTCTCCAGCTGAACGATCTTGATCTTGACCTTGGGGTTCTGCGCCTCGAACTTGCGCGCGAGAGCGGCCCAGACGCTCTTGGTCGGTTCGGTGGTGGAGATGTTCCACCATTCGATCGTGGTCGTCCCGGACGACCCTCCGTCCGAGTCCCCGCCGCATGCGGTCAGTGCCGTCATTCCCAGACCGGCCGCGGCGGAGGCCGCCAGGAAGCCGCGGCGGGACAGTGCCGGGTCGCCCATCATGCGCTCCTCGAAAGTTTCGAATGAGATCCAGAAAGCTGCGTTGATGCCGCACCCTAGAGACAGCCGGTAAACGGTGGCAACCCCTTGTACACGGTGAATCTTTCCTCGACACCGGAACCGTGGGCTGCCGCCGAAACATTCGATCGATATGACGAACCTTACGAAGGTGGTGATCACGCAGGGTGCCCGGCCGCGGGCCCGAACGCAGAGCCCCGACGACCCCTCTCCTCTCAACCAGCGGCGGCGCCGCACGGCCCTCAACTGGCGTTTCCGCCGGGGCACCCGTCCCCGGCCGCAGTCTTGACGGAAGCTTGACGGGCGTGGCCCCCACATGCGTGGGCCACGGCATCACGCTCCGCTTACGCTGATCCGGCCGTCCAGCGATGGCCGGAAACAGTTGAGCCGTGATCGGGAGCACGTCGATGGCCACCACCGAGCAGCCGCCGGGCCGTACGGAGCCCGCTCCACCCAGCCGCCTGCGCGCCTGGATGCTGGAGGGCCTGTCCGACATGGGCGGCCGCACCGGCCCGGACGCCGAACCGGAAGCCCCCCACCAGGGCCGGTCCTGGTGGCGCGTGATGTGCCTGACCGGCGTCGACTACTTCTCCACCCTCGGCTACCAGCCCGGCATCGCCGCCCTGGCGGCCGGGCTGCTGTCCCCGATCGCGACGATCGTCCTGGTCGTCGTCACCCTGGCGGGCGCCCTGCCGGTCTACCGGAGGGTCGCCGAGGAGAGCCCGCACGGCGAGGGCTCGATCGCGATGCTGGAGCGGCTGCTGTCCTTCTGGCAGGGCAAGCTGTTCGTCCTGACCCTGCTGGGCTTCGCCGCCACCGACTTCCTCATCACCATCACGCTCTCGGCGGCCGACGCCTCCACCCACCTGGTGGAGAACCCGCACCTCACCGGCGTCCTGCACGACCGGCAGATGCTGATCACCCTTCTCCTGGTGGCGCTGCTGGGCGCGGTGTTCCTCAAGGGCTTCCTGGAGGCCATCGGCGTCGCGGTCGTCCTGGTCGGCGCCTACCTCGCGCTGAACGCGGTCGTGGTGGTGGTCGGCCTGTACCACGTCGTCACCGCGGGCCATGTGGTCACCGACTGGTCCGGCGCCCTGACCACCCAGCACGGCAACGTCTTCGTCATGATCGGCCTGGCCCTGCTCGTCTTCCCGAAGCTGGCCCTCGGCCTGTCCGGGTTCGAGACCGGCGTCGCCGTGATGCCGCACGTCAAGGGCGACCTGGACGACACGGAGGCGCGCCCGGCGGGCCGTGTCCGCGACACCAAGAAGCTGCTCACCACGGCCGCTCTCATCATGAGCGTCTTCCTGATCACGACCAGCTTCATCACCACCCTGCTGATCCCGGAGAAGGAGTTCGAACCGGGCGGCCAGGCCAACGGCCGCGCCCTGGCGTTCCTGGCTCACGACTACCTGGGCAACACCTTCGGCACCGTCTACGACGTCTCCACGATCACCATCCTGTGGTTCGCGGGCGCCTCCGCGATGGCCGGCCTGCTCAACCTCATGCCGCGCTACCTCCCCCGGTACGGCATGGCCCCGCACTGGGCCAGGGCCGTCCGTCCGATGGTCATCGTCTTCACCCTGATCGGCTTCCTGGTCACCTGGGTCTTCGACGCCGACGTCGACGCACAGGGCGGCGCCTACGCCACCGGTGTGCTGGTCCTTATCAGCTCCGCCGCGATCGCGGTGACCATCGCCGCCCGCAAGGCCGGACAGCGGAACTGGACGATCGCCTTCGCGGGGATCGCGACGGTGTTCCTCTACACGACCGTCGCGAACGTCATCGAGCGCCCCGACGGCGTGAAGATCGGCGCCTGCTTCATCGCCGGCATCATCCTGGTCTCCCTGCTGTCACGGCTGGCCCGCGCCTTCGAGCTCCGCGTGACGAGCGTGAGGCTGGACGACGTGGCGGAACGCTTCGTGTGGGACATGGCCGGTCGCCGGATGCGGTTCATCGCCAACGAGCCCGACCGGCGGGACGCCGCCGAGTACCGCGACAAGATCGAGCAGATCCGGCAGGACAACGACGTGCCCAGGCCGGAGGACTTCGTCTTCGTCGAGGTCACGGTGACCGACCCGTCCGAGTTCGAGGCGGGCCTGACCGTACGGGGCGAGGTCCTGCACCACCGCTACCGCGTCCTGACCCTGGAGTCCTCCTCCGTCCCCAACGCGCTGGCCGCGCTTCTGCTGCACGTCCGCGACACGACCGGCCGCACCCCGCACGTCTACTTCGAGTGGACCGAAGGCGGCCCCTTCGCCAATCTGCTGCGCTTCTTCCTGTTCGGCCAGGGGGAGGTCGCCCCCGTGACCCGCGAGGTGCTGCGCGAGGCGGAACCGGACCGGGCGCGGCGGCCGAGGGTGCACGTGGGCTGAGCCGACGCCTCCCTCAGCGTCCGCGGCGCGTCACGAGCCCGGCCGTGTCCACGAGGACGCCGGGCCGGGTCGGCAGCCCGCCCCGGGCCGACCGGTCCCCCAGGCGCCGCGGCACCGCCCAGGCGTCCACCGCATGACGGGAGGGGCTCCGCGGCGCGGAGCCCCTCCCCCGACCGACTCGGCGGATCAGTCCTCGTACGCGTCCAGCGGCGGGCACGAGCAGACCAGGTTCCGGTCGCCGAACGCCTGGTCGATGCGGCGCACCGGCGGCCAGTACTTGTCGGCGGTCGAGACCCCGGCCGGGAAGACGGCCTCCTCACGGCTGTAGGCGTGCTCCCACTCCCCGGCGAGGGCACCGGCGGTGTGCGGGGCGCCCCGCAGCGGGTTGTCCTCGGCGGGCCACTCGCCGGAACCGACCTTCTCGATCTCCGCGCGGATGGCGATCATCGCGTCGCAGAACCGGTCCAGCTCGGTCAGGTCCTCCGACTCGGTCGGCTCGATCATCAGCGTCCCGGCCACCGGGAACGACATGGTCGGCGCGTGGAAGCCGTAGTCGATGAGCCGCTTGGCGACGTCGTCGACGCTCACACCGGTCGCCTTGGTCAGCGGACGCAGGTCGATGATGCACTCGTGCGCGACGAGCCCGCCGGGGCCGGTGTAGAGCACCGGGTAGTGCGGCTCCAGCCGCTTGGCGACGTAGTTGGCGCTGAGCACCGCCACCTGCGTGGCGCGCTTCAGCCCCTCGCCGCCCATGAGCCGGACGTACGCCCACGAGATCGGCAGGATGCCCGCCGAGCCCCAGGGCGCCGCCGAGATGGGGCCGACGCCCGTCTCCGGGCCCGCCTCGGGCTGCAGCGGGTGGTTCGGCAGGTACGGCGCGAGGTGCTCGCGCACCGCCACCGGACCGACGCCCGGGCCGCCGCCGCCGTGCGGGATGCAGAAGGTCTTGTGCAGGTTCAGGTGCGAGACGTCACCGCCGAAGTGCCCCGGCTTGGCGAGCCCGACCAGGGCGTTGAGGTTGGCGCCGTCGACGTAGACCTGGCCGCCGGCCTCGTGCACCTGCGCGCAGATGTCCGCGACGTGCTCCTCGAACACGCCGTGCGTGGACGGGTAGGTGATCATCAGCACCGCGAGCTCGTCACGGTGCTGCTCGATCTTCGCCCGCAGGTCCTCGACGTCGATCTCGCCGTCGTCGGCGGTCTTCACGACGACGACCTTCATGCCCGCCATCACCGCGCTGGCGGCATTGGTGCCGTGCGCGGACGACGGGATCAGGCAGACGGTCCGCTGCTCGTCGCCGTTGGCCCGGTGGTACCCGCGCACGGCGAGCAGCCCGGCCAGCTCGCCCTGGGACCCGGCGTTCGGCTGGAGGGAGACCTTGTCGTACCCGGTGACCTCGGCGAGCCGGTCCTCCAGCTCGTGGATGAGCGTGAGGTAGCCCTCGGCCTGCTCGGCGGGCGCGAAGGGGTGCAGCTGCCCGAACTCGGGCCAGGTCACCGGCTCCATCTCGGTGGTCGCGTTGAGCTTCATGGTGCAGGAGCCCAGCGGGATCATGCCGCGGTCGAGCGCGTAGTCCCGGTCGGCCAGCCGGCGCAGGTAGCGCAGCATCGCCGTTTCGGAGCGGTGCTGGTGGAAGACCGGGTGCGTCAGGTAGTCGTCGGTGCGCAGCAGGCCGGCCGGCAGGCCGTCCTCGGTGGCCGCGTCCAGCGCCTCGATGACGCCCTCGACACCGAAGGCGGCCCACACGGCCCGCAGCTGGGCGCGGGTGGTGGTCTCGTCGCAGGCGATCGAGACGTGGTCGGCGTCGACGAGGCGCAGGTTGACCCCGTTGTCGCGCGCGGCGGCCACGACCTCGGCGGCCCGGCCCGCGACGCGCACGGTCAGGGTGTCGAAGAAGGAGCCGTGCACGACCTCCACCCCGCCGTTCGCGAGCCCGGCGGCGAGCACCGTGGCGTAGCGGTGGGTGCGCCGCGCGATGCCCTTCAGCCCGTCCGGGCCGTGGTAGACGGCGTACATGCCGGCCATCACGGCGAGCAGCACCTGCGCGGTGCAGATGTTGCTGGTGGCCTTCTCGCGGCGGATGTGCTGCTCACGCGTCTGCAGGGCGAGCCGGTAGGCCTTGTTCCCGTCGGCGTCCACGGAGACGCCGACGAGCCGCCCGGGCAGGCTGCGCGCCATCTTCTCCTTGACCGCCATGTAGCCGGCGTGCGGCCCGCCGAAGCCCATCGGCACACCGAAGCGCTGGGTCGTGCCGACCGCGATGTCGGCACCGAGCTCACCGGGCGACTTCAGCAGCGTCAGGGCGAGCAGATCGGCGGCGACGGTGACGACCGCCCCGAGCTCGTGCGCCCGGTCGATGACGGGCTTGATGTCCCGTACGGCTCCGGAGGCGCCCGGGTACTGGATCAGCACGCCGTTGATCTCGCGCTCGGCGACCTCGGCCGGGATGCCGTCGGTGAGGTCGGCGACGACGACCTCGACGCCGGTGGGCTCGGCCCGGGTCCGGATCACGGCGATGGTCTGCGGCAGCGCGTCCGCGTCGACCAGGAACAGGCCCTTCTTGTTCTTGCCCATCCGCCGCGACAGCGCCATGGCCTCGGCCGCGGCGGTGCCCTCGTCGAGCAGGGAGGCACCGGAGGTCGGCAGCCCGGTGAGGTCGGCGACCATGGTCTGGAAGTTCAGCAGCGCCTCCAGCCGGCCCTGCGAGATCTCCGGCTGGTAGGGCGTGTACGCCGTGTACCAGGCCGGGTTCTCCATGACGTTGCGCAGGATGACCGGCGGGGTGAACGTGCCGTAGTAGCCGAGCCCGATCATGGAGCCGAGGACCTGGTTGCGGTCGGCGAGCGAGCGCAGCTCGGCGAGCACCTCGGCCTCGCTGCGGGCCCCCGGCAGGTCGAGGGCCTCGGCGCTCTTGATGACGGCCGGGACGGCGGCGGCCGTGAGCTCGTCCAGCGAGCCGTAGCCGACCTGCGCGAGCATCTTGGCCCGGGCCTCGTGGTCGGGGCCGATGTGGCGCTGCTCGAAGGGGACTGCCTCTTCGAGCTCGGAAAGCGGAATGCGATGGGCGGTCATGGGCGGAGGCCTCCTGGTCTGACACGACCTTCGAGGGGCACCACGGCGCGGGTACCCGGACGGCCTCCCCCTCTGTCATCTCAACCTGAGAGCTTCACCGGATCGCCCGAAGGCCTCCGGCTTTCACCGTCGGTGAGAGCGGAAGCCGTCGACACCCGCTCTTCTTTCCAGAGTGACCTCGTCCGTGCGGTACGTGTGCCTGAGAGATTCCGGGGAGGATTTGCTCCTTCGGCGCCTCCGAAGGTGCTCGGAGGACTCTCCCGCACGGGGTCAGCAGCCGTTGCCAGCGTACCAGCGAGGTCAACGCACGAACCTTCGAGTGGCCGCCTCCCCGATTGTGCCGTTTTGTAGTGCCTACGGATGAGTTGCGACTGTGTGGAGGTCCCGTGCGTACCGACATCGATCCGCGCAACCTGATCGGCCGCAAGGCATTCGACCGCAACGGAACCAGGATCGGCACGATCGACGAGGTCTACCTCGACGACGCCAGCGGCGAGCCGGAGTGGGCGGCCATACGGACCGGGCTGTTCAGCCGGGACGCGTTCGTCCCCCTGGAGCCCAGCGAACTGATCGACGGCGCCCTCCACGTCCCGTTCGAACGGGCCCTGATCAAGGACGCCCCCGACTTCGGCGTGGGCCGCCACCTCTCCCCCGAGCAGGAACTCCAGCTCTACCACCACTACGGCCTGGACATCGCGGCCCCTCCCCCGCTGCCGGACCACGATTTCGGCAGGCTGGCGGGCTCGGACGAGCAGACGGCCTGATCCCCGGCGGCCTGATCCCAGACCGAAGCCGCCCCCGACGGCGACGCCACCGGGCCGGCGGATCCGCCCTCGGTCCCCTCGGGTCTTCGTAACACCAGCGGCAGCGGCTCCGCCAGCTCCAGCGCGGGGTCGTCGACCCGGAAGGTCCGCACCCTCCCGGGCGCCGAGCCGGGCGTCTCGAAGCGCACGGTGACCCGGCCCAGCCCGCTGCCCTGCACCCATCCGTGCCCGAACTCGGTGTGCCGCACGTCGTGCCCGGCGGGCCAGCGCCGCTCGGCGAGCGACGGCTGCTCCTCGTCCTGCGCCACGGCATGCTCCTCGACCGGCCCCTCGGCGACCGTCCGCTCCCCCGCGGCCTGTGCGAACAGGTCCTCCTGCGTGTAGTCGGCGAGTCCGCTGACCCCCACCCCGAGCAGCCGCACCCCGCCCGTGGTGTCCACCGAGTCCAGCAACCTGGCCGCCGCCTCCCCGATCACCCCCGGGTCGTCCGTCGGTCCCCGCAGCGTCTCGGACCGGGTGAGCGTCGAGAAGTCGTACCGCCGCACCTTCAGCACGATCGTCCGTCCGGAGAGACCGGCCCCGCGCAGCCGCCGCACGCACCGGCCGGCCAGCCGCTGCACCTCGAGGCCGACCCGCACCCGGTCGTGGATGTCCACGTCGTACGTGTCCTCCACGGACACGGACTTCGCCTCCCGCTCCGCCACCACGGGCCGGTCGTCCCGCGCCAGGGCCATCGCGTACAGCCCGTGCCCGTGCGCCTTGCCCAGCAGCCGGACCAGCTCGTCCTCGCCCGCCTCGACGATCTCCTCGACCGTGGTGATCCCGGCCCGCCGCAGGTGGTCACCCGTCGCCGGGCCCACTCCGGGCAGGGTGCGCACCGGCATCGGCCCGAGCAGCGCCCGCTCGGTGCCCGGCTCGATCACCACCAGCCCGTCGGGCTTGGCCTGCTCGGAGGCGATCTTCGCGAGCATCTTGGAGGCGGCGAGGCCCACCGATCCCGTGAGGCCCGTGACCGCGCGGATGTCCGCGCGCAGCTGCGTCCCGACCAGCCGCGCGGACTGCTCGTCCCAGGCCACTCCACCCGCCTCCAGGTCCACGAACGCCTCGTCCAGGCTCAGCGGCTCCACGAGCGGCGACAACGCCCTCAGCAGCTCCATGACCCGCTCACTGATCGCCTTGTACAGCCCGAAGCGCGGCACGAGGTAGGCGGCGTTGGGCGCGAGCCGCCTGGCCTGCCCCATGGGCATCGCCGAATGCACCCCGAAGACCCGCGCCTCGTACGACGCCGTGGCCACCACCCCCCGGGGCCCGAGTCCGCCCACGACCACGGCCTTCCCGCGCAGACTCGGCTTGGACGCCTGCTCCACCGAGGCGAAGAAGGCATCCATGTCGAGATGCAGGATCGTGGGCGCGGTTCTCACACCTCCGATGCTGCCCTACGGCACTGACAACGGCCCGGCAGGCCGCCCGGTCGCGTCGCGGCCGGGCCGGCGGGAGCAATCGCTTGCGGCCGGGCGGTGCGGGCGCGGAAACGTCCCGCCTCCCGCGCACAGGGGACTCCGTCTCCCGAACGGCTCAGACGGCCCGGTTCCGCCGCCGCGCCAGCTCGTCCGCCGGGTTGGGCCCGACCAGCGTCTCGCCGGTGTCGATCCGCTCCCCGTGCAGCTGGGACAGGGCGCTCTCGACATCCCGCCACACCACACCGACGGCGATCCCGAAGACCCCCTGGCCGCCTTGGAGCAGCGCGTGGACCTCGTCCGGCGAGGTGCACTCGTAGACCGTGGCCCCGTCGCTCATGAGCGTCATCCGCTCCAGGTCGCGGAAACCGCGTTCTCTGAGGTGCTGCACGGCCGTGCGGATGTTCTGCAGGGAGACCCCGGTGTCCAGGAACCGCTTGACGATCTTCAGGACGACGACGTCGCGGAAGCTGTACAGCCGCTGCGTCCCCGATCCGTAGGCGGGGCGTACGCTCGGCTCGACGAGCCCCGTACGGGCCCAGTAGTCCAGCTGCCGGTAGGTGATGCCGGCGGCCGCACAGGCCGTCGGACCCCGATAGCCGATCTGCTCGGACGCCATGGACGTCGTCCCTCCGCTGCTCGGCACGGCCGTCGGTCGCTGCGGAGCGTGACCGGCCGCGTCGCCCGGCTGGTGGTACCCCCCGCTCGCGCGGAGCCGTGAGCCGGGGGAAGGGTACGGACCGCTCGCCCTGAGACTGCGCTCGGGGCCGCCCCCAGCCGTACCGTCGCCGCTGCTTCTCACGCCGACCTCCGTCCTTGACCTGCCTTCTCGACGGTAGGCAGTCACCAGGGGTGCGTCAACGATCGCCACACTCGCCACGCCGAGTGATAATCACCCTAAGAGTGGTTTCCCGTGCCCCACCGCGGGGAAAGGCTAGCCGAATGCGCTCGGCGCGGACCGTGTGACGCTCTCACTCGCCACCGGCACATGCGGGCAATTCACTCCTCACAACGCGTCGGGCGACCCTGCCGCGGACCACATCGTCCGCCGGGCCGCCCCTTCGCCTCACGACCGCTCGTGCTCCCTGCCGCCCGGACCTCGCGTACGGAGCTCACTGGCTGCTGGTGCCGAAGTCCTCCGGAGAGATCTGGTCGAGGAACTCGCGGAACTTCTCCACCTCGTCCTCCTGCTCGTCCGGGATCGCGATACCGGCGTCGTCGAGCACCGTGTCACTGCCGTAGATCGGCGTCCCGGTGCGCAGCGCGAGCGCTATGGCGTCGGACGGGCGGGCACTCACCTCGACCCCACTGGCGAAGACCAGCTCCGCGTAGAAGACGCCCTCGCGCAGGTCCGTGATGCGCACTTCCGTGAGCTCCTGGCCGACGGCCTCCAGCACGTCCTTGAACAGGTCGTGGGTCAGCGGCCGCGCGGGGGCCATGCCCTGCTGGGCGAAGGCGATCGCCGTCGCCTCCCCCGGTCCGATCCAGATGGGAAGGTAACGGTCGCCTCCCACTTCACGCAGCAGCACGATCGGTTGGTTGGAGGGCATTTCGACCCGGACACCTACGACATCGAGCTCGTTCACACAGCAACCCTAGGCCGTGCTCGGGATGTTTGGGTAGTCGGGCCGGGATCGGGCACCTGATCCGGCCCTCGCGCGGCCCGCTGCTCAGGGCAGCCTCACTCCGAGCGCGGCCTGCACCAGCGCGGAGTGCAGCCGCACCGTGAGCCCCGCCAGCTCCTTCGTGCGCGCCTGCGCGTGAGCCCTGGTCTGCGGGTTCCGGTGCCGCTTGAGCGGGGCCACCACCTGGTCCACGAGGCCCGCCTCGCGGTCGGCGGCGGCCTTCATGGCCCGCAGATGCCGCGGTTCGATCCCGAACCGCCCGAGCTCGACGACGAGCGAGGCCACCGTGACGGCCTCGGCGTCGTAGGCCCCGTCCTCCAGTGGAGTGAGCAGCCCGTACGACTCCCACTCCTTGAGCTCCTGCTCGCCGATGCCGGCGGCGGCGAGCAGCTGCTCACGTCCGATCCTGGCCGCCGTGGGGCCCTCGGGAGCCTCGGGCGCGGGTTCGTCGCCGTCGCGCTGGCGTCCCACCACGGGCAGCTGGACGGCCTCACCGCGCTCCATGGCCTCCAGATGCTCGCGGATCACCTTCAGGGGCAGATAGTGGTCCCTCTGCATCCGCAGGACGTGGCCGAGGCGCTCGACGTCCTGGGCGCTGAACTTGCGGTACCCCGAGGGGGTTCGCTGCGGCTCGATGAGCCCCTCCGCCTCCAAAAAACGGATCTTGGAGATCGTGACCTCGGGAAACTCGTCGCGCAGCACGTTCAGCACCGTGCCGATGCTCATCAGCCCACTGTCCGCGGCGGCGGCGCCGTGGCCGGCACCGCCGCTCGGTGTTCGAAGCATGGACCTTCCCTGACGGACGGACCTTCGCTGGGGCTCCCCGGACGAGTCCGGTCAGTAGCCCCGCTGGCTCGCGTAGAAGACCAGCCGGTACTTGCCGATCTGCACCTCGTCGCCGTTGTTCAGCGCGACCTGGTCGATCCGCTCGCGGTTCACGTACGTGCCGTTCAGGCTGCCCACGTCGGCCACCGTGAACGAGTTGTCCTGGCCGCGGCGGAACTCCACGTGCCGCCGGGACACCGTGACGTCGTCCAGGAAGATGTCGCTCTGCGGGTGACGGCCGGCCGTGGTCAGATCGCTGTCGAGCAGGAAGCGGCTGCCCGAGTTCGGCCCGCGGCGCACGACCAGGAGCGCGGAGCCCAGGGGAAGCGCGTCCACGGCGGCCTGTGCCTCGGGAGACAGCGTCGGCATCGGCGTCTGGCCGGTGGTCTCGCTGTCGTAGGCCTCGAGACCCGAGATGGAGATCGTGGAGGTCGTCTCGGACGGACGCTCCGGAGTCGCCCCGGCCCGCAGCGGCGCGCCGCAGTTGGAGCAGAAGCGGCTGTTCTCCGCGTTGCGGTTACCGCACCTCGTACACACCAGGGCCGACATCGGATCCTCCTGCCGCGGCTGCTCACCGGGAGCGTGGGACGCATACGGGTCGGAAAACCCTCCACCCGCACCTGAGGCTGACGGTTGGCCGAAACCTATGCCGCCGGGCTGCGCAGGGTCAACCGACGGCGCGCCCTGACCTCGGGAGATGTCACCACCCGGACCAGCGACCTGGTCGCGGAAGAGCGGCCGCTGGCCTTCCGCGTCAGGCTGTGCGCGATGACGGGCGGTGGCACTGCTGTCGCTGCCCTCTCGCGCGCTCTTGCCGAACAACTTCGCAAACAACTTCACGGGCGATTCCCCTTGACCGAAACAGACCCGCCCGTGGGGCAGGACGAACCCTGACTGAACACTCTGGCCGACCCGGACATCCTGACAACGTCCGTCTGCACCAGACAGTTTCCACCACGCACCACCCATTCGGTGCGCCGACCCCCCGCAACCTCATGCCCTCGCCGGACGTCGCCCATGCACCCCCGGTTCACTGCGAGGACGACCGAGCGTAGTCAGGCCGCTTCGCCGCTCGCAAGGCGTCCACGACGATCTTGGTCGATCGCTCGACGGTCACGGTGGCCTGTTCCTTCTCGAGAGTCTGCACCACGCCTCCGGGGATGTTGAGCGCCGGCTCGAGGTCCTGCGGTTTGCCGATGACCTTGAAACGATAGGGCGCGTTGATCTTGTTCCCGTCGACGCTCACGCCCTTGCCGGAATCCGCGAGGTACGTCCCGGCGACCACGCGGACGCCGTTCACCTGGATCGCCTCCGCACCCGCCGCGCGCAGCTCCTGGATCGCGTCGAGCAGCATGTCCGCCTCGACCGTCCCCTTCGTGTCCTGGATGGCCATGGTGATGCCGGGCCCCTGCGCGGCCACCGTGCCCGCCAGGATGCCGAGTTGCCGCTCCTTCTCGATCGTCTGCTTCCGGGCCTCCTCGGCCTGGTCCGAGCTGTTCTCCAGCTCGTCCCGCTGCTTCTCGAGACCCTGCTTCTCGTCCTCAAGACGCTGAGTCCGGTCGTCCAGTTCATCGAGGATGCGGACCAGATCCTCCTGCCGCGCACCGCGCAGGGCACTGTCGCCGTCACTGTTGGACGCCACCTGCACGGCCAGGCCGAACCCGAGACCGAACAGCAGCAGCGCCACGATGAGTTGGGCCCGCGTGACTCGCGGCGGCCACAGCCCCTGCACCAGGCGCTGCCTGCCGGTCAGCCGCGGCCCGGGCACCGCCTCGTCAGCCGCGGACGCGGGCTCCGGTCCGGGACGGGGTCCGGCCTTCGGGGTCTCCCGCGCGGCGGGCACCGGGGCGGACACCTCCTGGGGCAGCTCCCTGCGCAGCCCGTTCCCGGGGTCACCGCTCTCCCCGGGGCGGTCCGTGCGCGGGTCGCCCTGCTCCTCGGGGCGCGTCTCGTCGTGCTCGCTCATCGGCCTCACGCCCGGAACACGTGCCGGCGGATCGCCGCGGCGTTGGAGAAGATCCGGATGCCGAGGACGACCACCACACCGGTGGACAGCTGGGCGCCCACGCCCAGCTTGTCACCCAGGAACACGATCAGCGCGGCCACGACCACGTTCGACAGGAACGACACCACGAAGACCTTGTCGTCGAAGATCCCGTCGAGCATGGCCCGCAGACCCCCGAAGACTGCGTCCAGAGCCGCCACGACGGCGATCGGCAGGTAAGGCTCGACCACCGCCGGAACCTCAGGCCGGACCAACAGGCCGGCCACGACTCCCACGACGAGGCCCAGTACGGCGATCACGATGTGCCCTTCTCGCTCTCAGTGCTCGGCTGTGCTGTACGTACGGTCACGCTCGGCGCGGCAGGCAGCCGGAGGTCGTCCTCCACGGAGATGCCTGTCCTGATGCCGTAGCTCTCCTGCAGCGCGTTCAGGTACAACCCGTCGGCGCTGTCCTGGAACCGCGTGCTCAGCCGCTGCCCGTCCCCCACCGCGAGCACCGTGTACGGCGGCACCAGCGGTTTGTTGTCGACCAGTATCGCGTCTCCCGCGGCCCTGATCGCGGACAGCGCCGTCAGCCGCTGCCCGTTGATGGAGATCGCCTCGGCCCCCGACTCCCACAGCCCGTTGACCACGCGCTGCATGTCCCGGTCGCGCACCCGGCCGGTGTCGGAGAAGCCGGAGCTCCCGCGCGGGTCACCGCCGCCGCCCGTGCCGGCTTCCTTGGCGTCGTTCACCACGAGCTTCACACCGGGACCGTGCACGGCGACGGCCCCCGACAGGATGCCGACGAGTTCCGACCGTGCGCTTCCGCCGCTGTGCTTCAGCGCCTCGCGCTGCCGTGCGCCGACGTCCTCGCGCAGCTCGTCGACCTTGTCCTCGAGCTTGTCCGCCGCCTCGGTCTCCCGGTCGATGCGGTCGATCAGCTCCTCGCGCTCCTTGGCGACGACGGGAGCGGCGACCCGGGCCTGAGCTGCCCCCACGGTCACCACCAGGGCCGCGAGCACCAGGCCGGCCGCGAGCCCCAGCTTGGCCCGGAGGGTCTTCGGCATGCCGCCGTCACCCGCGGCCTTCTTCCGCGCGGCGGCCTCGGCGTAGCCGTCGTCGAGGCTGTGGTCCATGACGTTGGTGATCAACGACATGGACGCGTCCGGGCGCCGGGGCCGCGTGGGTGTGCTCCGAATGGGGGGTTGCTGCGGCATGCCGCACATCGTCGCACGTCGCGGCCACTACCTCCGAACGGCCCCACCGGCGTGCCGGACAGGCCCCGTTGGGGACACTTGTCCGGCACGCACGCGTGCAGGCGGTGCTACCGGCCGGCGCTGTCCACGACCGCCGACCACTCGTCCAGCAGGGCCTGGGCGGAGGCGTCGTCCGGCCCCTCGGCCCACAGGTGGGTGACGGCCTCGGCCGGGTCGGGCAGCACCATCACCCAGCGGCCGTCGGTCTCCACCACGCGCACGCCGTCCGTGGTGTCCACGAAGCGGTCCCCGGCCGCCTCGACGACCCGCCGCATGACGAGCCCCTTCACGGCCCACGGAGTGGCCAGGTCCCGCTTCAGCACATGGGCCCGCGGGATCCGCGCGTCGATCTGGCTCAGAGTGAGCTGCGTCCGCGCGACCAGCCCGATGAGCCGGACGAAGGCCGCGGTGGCGTCGTACACGCTGCTGAACTCGGGGACGATGAAGCCGCCCTTGCCGTCACCGCCGAAGATCGTCCCTTCCTCACCGCCCACGCGCGTGAGGTCGTCGGGAGACGTCGTGGTCCACTCGACCTGGGTCCCGTGGTACGCCGCCACCTGCTCGGCGATCCGGGTCGTGGTGACCGGCAGCGCGACCCGGCCACTGCGCCGCTCGGCGGCGACCAGGTCCAGCATCACCAGCAGCGCCCGGTCGTCCTCGATGATCCGGCCCTTCTCGTCGACGAGCGACAGCCGCTCACCGACCGGGTCGAACCGCACGCCGAACGCCGCTCCCGAGGACGCCACGATCTCCCCGAGCCGCACCATGCCCGACCGCCGCATGTCGGCCGTCTCGGTCGGCCTGGACTCGTCGAGACCCGGGTTGATCGTCAGCGAGTCGACCCCGAGCTTGCCGAGCAGGCTCGGCAGCACGAGTCCGGCGCTTCCGTTGGACGCGTCGACGACGACCTTGAGCCCGGAGTCCGCGATCCCGGTGGTGTCGACGTTCCGCAGCAGCGACCCGGTGTACGAGTCGAAGACGCTCGCCGGGAAGTGCAGGTCACCGATCTCCCCGGGGAAGGCACGGCGGTACTCCTGGCGTGCGAACACCCGGTCCAGCTTCCGCTGGCTGCCCTGCGACAGGTCGGCGCCCTGGCTGTCGAAGAACATGATGTCGACGGAGTCCGGCACTCCGGGCGTCGTCCGGATCATGATCCCGCCGGCACTGCCCCGCGCGGTCTGCTGCCGCGCCACGGGCAACGGCACGTTCTCCAGGTCCCGTACGTCGATGGCACTGGCCTGCAACGCGGAGATCACCGCCCGCTTCAGCGCACGCGCACCACGCGAGTGGTCCCGGGCCGTGGTGACGGTCGAGCCCTTCTTGAGCGTCGTGGCGTACGCGCCCGCCAGCCGCACCGCGAGTTCCGGCGTGATCTCGACGTTCAGGATTCCGGAGACACCGCGGGCACCGAAAAGGTGCGCCTGCCCCCTGGACTCCCAGATCACCGATGTGTTGACGAAGGCACCGGCTTCGATCGTCTTGAACGGGTAGACCCGCACATTGCCCTGCACGATCGATTCTTCGCCGATCAGGCACTCATCACCGATGACCGCCCCGTCCTCGATCCGCGCCGCGCGCATGATGTCGGTGTTCTTGCCGACCACGCAGCCGCGCAGATTGCTGTGGGGACCCACGTACACGTTGTCGTGAACGACGGCCTTGTGCAGGAAGGCACCGCTCTTGACGACCACGTTGGAGCCCACGACGGTGTGCTCACGGATTTCGGCCCCGGCCTCGACCTTGGCGTAGTCACCGATGTAGACGGGCCCGCGCAGAACGGCGTCGGGGTGCACCTCGGCACCCTCGGCCACCCACACACCGGGCGAGATCTCGAATCCGTCGATGTCGACGTCGACCTTGCCCTCGAGCACGTCGGCCTGCGCCTTCACGTAGCTCTCGTGCGTGCCGACGTCCTCCCAGTAGCCCTCGGCCACATAGCCGTAGATGGGCTTGCCTTCCTTCATCAGCTGCGGGAAGACGTCGCCGGACCAGTCGACGGGTACGTCGGCCTCGACGTAGTCGAAGACCTCGGGCTCCATCACGTAAATGCCGGTGTTCACCGTGTCGGAGAAGACCTGGCCCCAGGTGGGCTTCTCGAGGAAGCGTTCCACCTTGCCTTCTTCGTCGACGATGGTGATGCCGAACTCCAAGGGATTGGGCACACGGGTCAGACAGACCGTGACGAGCGCGCCCTTCTCCTTGTGGAAATTGATCAGCTCGGTGAGGTCGAAATCGGTCAGCGCGTCGCCGGAGATGACGAGGAAGGCATCGTCCTTCAGCGCCTCTTCCGCGTTCTTGACGCTTCCGGCGGTACCGAGTGGCTTCTCCTCATTGGCATAGGTGAGCTCCATTCCGAGCTCTTCGCCGTCACCGAAGTAGTTCTTGACCAGTGAGGCCAGGAACTGGACAGTCACGACTGTTTCGTTGAGCCCATGCCTTTTGAGCAGCCGCAGAACGTGCTCCATGATCGGGCGGTTGGCCACGGGCAGGAGCGGCTTGGGCATGCTTGAGGTCATGGGACGAAGGCGCGTGCCTTCGCCTCCGGCCATCACGACGGCCTTCATGTCGGGGGCGTCCTCCTCGAAGAGACGGCGATCCAGCCGACTTCCCCCGCGAGGATTCTCCCGCACTTTTCGACCACGGGCCATCGCACCGCGCTGGGCGGAGGGAATCCGCGAGTTCAATCGGTCATGGCGTCCGCACGGACCAGGCGGCGGACTTGTACCACGTAGAGGACTCCTGCCCACCAATAGAGGGTTGTACCCCATCCGGCGAACGCCCATCCGAAAATAGCAGCCAGTGACGAGATCCAACCACTTCCGTCACTGAGCAGGAGCAGGGGGAAGGCGTACATCAGGTTGAAGGTCGCGGCCTTGCCCAGGAAGTTCACCTGCGGCGGCGGATAGCCGTGCCGGCGGAGGATGCCCACCATCACCAGCAGAACCAGCTCCCGCGCCAGAAGTACGGCGGTCAACCACAGGGGCAGAATCTCGCGCCAGGTGAGGCCGACCAATGTCGAGAGAATGTAGAGCCGGTCGGCCGCGGGGTCGAGAAGCCGGCCGAGGCTGCTGATCTGGTTCCAGCGCCGCGCGAGCTTGCCGTCCAGGTAGTCGCTGACGCCGCTCAGGGCCAGCACGAGGAGGGCCCAGCCGTCACTCTGGGGACCACCGAACTCAGGTCGCAGGATCAGCCACAGGAAGAGGGGCACGCCGACGAGCCGCGCCATGCTGAGGATGTTCGGGATGGTGAGCACACGGTCCGTCTGGACGCGAGTCTCCTGAACCTCCACCCGGGTGCCTCCTGGGGAAACGAGCCAACGATGCCCCCTGACCTTACCTCAACGCAAAAAAGCTCCGGCTCTCGGGCTGTGATGCCCAAGAACCGGAGCTTTAAAGGGAGTTCGGCGGCGTCCTACTCTCCCACAGGGTCCCCCCTGCAGTACCATCGGCGCTGTAAGGCTTAGCTTCCGGGTTCGGAATGTAACCGGGCGTTT